>WJJN01000604.1 GCA_014729735.1 Candidatus Zhuqueibacterota bacterium | reverse complement strand
GATGACAGTTCCTGTACAAAATTTCCTTCTTCATCGTAGAGAATCATTGTGATTTCCGCCTGAGCGATGTAATTGCTGTCTGTTTTCAAAAATTTTAAGTCAGAATTAGCAAAGCTTAAATAAATTTCAACAGATGTCCGAGCCCTGTCCTGCAGGAAGAAATTACAATAGTCGACTTCAATGCTTTCCTCAGCATGGACTGAAAGCGGCATTATTAACACGATGATTAATAGCGCGTTGAGAATATATGACCATCTTTTCATATCAGAGTTTCCATTTCAGCATTATGTTTTGTTGATAGAATTATCGGCAAAATTATTACAGGACTTTAATCAGAATTTGATTTTTTCGGGATATTACATCAGGATTGTTTAGAATTTTCCAGGCGAACAGTTTATGTTGCAAGCGGGGATGAATTTTTAAGATTCAGATCTGTACTATCAAAAGAATTTTCAGAGCTTCTTCAAAGGTGAATTTCTATGCTTCACGTCCCTCATGACTCCCAAATTATTTGCAGTTTTATCATGTTAAAAAAATTATCGCCACACCAATCATGGCAATCATCGTTCCGATGACAGATTGAAGTGTGATTTTTTCTTTGAATATCCAGTGCGTCAACGGGATCAGGAAAATTGGTGGTAGTGCCTGCAGGGTAGAGGCGATACCAACATGCGCGTGCTTGATCGAGATCATTACCAGCCAGACACCCAGGAAAGGACCGAAAACCGCGCCGCCCCAAATCGACCAGCGGGCGGTTTTATTTTTCCAGAAATCTAAATTCAGGATCGATCGCCCGCGGATTGCAGCGATGAGCCAGGTGCAGCTCATTGCAGTGACCATGCGAATGAGATTTGCAGAAAGCCCGGAGAAGTCTCCGGAAAGTCCCTTTTTCGCAGTGATCAAACCCAATGCCTGACCCGCCGCGCCGCCGAATCCCAGCAAAATACCCTGCAGGTAAGTCTTACGGGCATGACTATTTTCATTTTTTTCCAGCACGACAAAAATGATTCCACCCACGGTTAGAAAGATCGCGAATACCTGTATCGGTTTCAGAATCTCTCCCAAAAATATCCATGCAAAAAGGCTTGAAATAATCGGCACCAGGGATAACAGCAACATAGTCAACCGGGTTCCGATAACCACGAATGCCTGAAACAACATCGCATCTCCCAGTACCAGCCCGATGAATCCCGACAGTCCGAGCCACCACCAGCGGAATGGTTCGGCATGCACCGGCAAAAGGTGTCCGTAAAAGAAAAAGTGCGAGCCTGCCAGCAGAATCGTGGCATACAGCAAACGGACTCTGTTTACGAGTACCGATCCCACAGCACGGCTGGAGATCGTAAAAAAGATAGAGCCGAATGACCACAGGATCGAGGTGGTGAGTGCCGCAATTTCACCAACATAATTACTGAACAGATCGAACATAAATTCCTTTCTTAAAAAGAGTACGCAAATTAATGCTTTTTACTAAGGAAGTCAAGCACAAAATGCAGCAACAAAAATCTTCCGGCGAAACAAAAACCTAAATGCGGCGAAAATCATTGATTTTATCATAGTGAATTATTAAATTTACCCTTGCGACGGTTCGAACCTTCGCAAGGGTGGGAAATCACGAACAAATTAAAAAGGAAAATCAATGCATTACAAAACAGTCGATGAATTTCAACAGGAGCGGGAGCAGCTCAATGAAATTGTGCTGAAATACGCACAGAAGCAGATAAAGCGTTTTTACAGCCTGGATGGACAGGTATACCGGAAGGGCGCACTTCCGGCAAAAATAAAGGAACTGCTGGGGCTTGTGTCATCGCTTGCACTGCGCTGCGATGACTGCATCAAATATCATGTCATCCGCAGCTATGAAGAGGGAATTACGGATGCAGAGCTGGAAGAAGCACTGGCAATCGGGCTCGTTGTCGGCGGTTCGATTACCATCCCTCATTTACGCCGCGCATTTCAAACATGGGACGAAATAAAATCCACACAGTCAGAATCAGGTGAATCAGACAAAAAAGCCCTGTTCGATTCATTAACGACGGAGATCGAATCATTTATCAAAATGGACATGGGCAGAGATGCAAAGCTGGCGACGATCTGCAATCTGCTCAAAGAAAAAGTGTCCTATTTCGATTGGGTCGGTTTTTATCTGTCAGATCCGTTGAAAAAAGCAGAGCTGGTTTTAGGACCTTTTGCCGGCGAACCGACTGAGCATGTAAGAATTCCATTTGGACAGGGGATTTGCGGGCAGGCTGCGGACACGAAAGAGACATTCGTGGTGCAGGACGTTTCCAAAGAGACAAACTATCTTTCCTGTAGTCCGGTAGTAAAATCGGAAATTGTTGTGCCGATCATGAAAGGTGATGCGGTCATCGGTGAGTTGGATATCGATTCGCACGATTTGTCGCCGTTTTCGGAACAGGACAGTGTTTTTTTGGAAGATTTATGCCGTTTGCTGGCAAACAAGTTATTTTAACTTGAATCAAAGGGAGAAATGATGATCGATGACTCAATCAAAAAGCAAATCGTAGAATTTCAAAAAGATGAGATAACAGAACATTTCATTTATAAAAAGCTTGCCAAAAGGGTGGAAGGGAAAAACAGGGAGGTTTTAGAAAAAATTTCTGATGATGAACTACGGCATTACAATAAATGGAAGGAATATACGAATACCGAAGTGAAACCGTGCAAATTCACAATCCGCCGTTATATGTCTATCGCGCGAATTATGGGAATCACATTTGCCATTAAAATGATGGAGCACGGGGAAGAAAATGCCATCGGCGTATACCGGGAGATCGCCAAAGATATACCGGAGGCGATGCAAATCCATGAAGACGAGGTGGAGCACGAGGAAATGCTGGTGGAAATGATCAACGAGCAGCGGATCGAATACATCGGATCAATGGTGCTGGGTTTGAACGATGCACTGGTGGAGCTGACCGGTGCGCTAGCGGGATTTACGTTCGCCCTGCAAAATGCAAAAACCATCGGCGTCGCCGGTTTCATCACCGGGATCGCAGCGTCGCTCTCCATGGCAGCGTCTGAGTATCTTTCCAAAAAATCGGAAGAGGGCAGCAAGGATCCCCTCAAAGCAAGTTTTTATACCGGAATGGCGTATATTTTTACAGTGCTGTTTCTCATTTTCCCCTATTTTCTGTTTGCAAACCATTTCATCGCACTGGGGATAATGCTGTTCAATGCGCTGTTAGTGATTTACTTTTTCAGCTTTTTTGTATCGGTGGTGAAAAACAAGTCGTTTAAATTACTGTTTGGAGAGATGCTGGCAATCAGCTTTGGTGTGGCGATTATCTCCTTTGTCGTCGGCTGGATCGCCCGGTCGGTGTTCAATCTGGAGATCTAAATATTGCAAAGCGGGCAACACTACTTTGCCCGCTTTGTAATTCCGCCTAAATTTCCACAGTGAAGCGACATTTCCCCCCGCCGCTTTTAATGGATTCATGAAGCGTCACTGCTGTTTCGTGTGACACCACGGTCTCGAACACCGCTTTTAACCAGCCTTTGGAACAATGGCAATAAGTCGGTGGAAGTTGTTCCTCAATATCCGCCACCATGGGGCAAAAGCATTTAGAATATTTGACCACTATCTTCCTGCCATCCTGCTGTACATTCTGCTCTCCGACCCATTTCTTCAAGGTTGAAAGCCAGCCCGCCAGATCGCCCTTGAATTTTTCAGCTTCCTTCAAACTTGCGGTTGCGGCACATGCACGACCGCATTGCTCCATAAAATCGACTTGCTGCTCCGGTTTCATGGTTTCATCCATAACCCGCAGCAAATTCTTGATCCAGTTTGTTCTGAATTTCCGATGGGCATCCTCCTGTTCCGGTGCACTCGTTTCGGCAGCAATTCGGTCCGATTTGCCAAGGAAAAACAATGCGCCGGTTCCCATTCCAAGTTTTGCTATCTTAGATATGAATGTTTTTCGGTTCATCCGAAGACCTCATAAATTTATTCATTTGATAAAATAACAAAATCAATTTAAATTTTCAACAGCTTTTTATGTATTGATTCTTTTGTAAATTTTGCTATATTTTAAGTATGAAAAATATTGCATTAATTGAAATCGAGCACGATGCTGAAGCGAAATTTGTCGAACGTCCCAACCGGTTTTTAGGTGTTGTGAATATCATTAAACCAAACCCAGCAGAAAATGTGAAGGTTCATGTTCGTGACCCGGGCAGACTGGTTGACATCCTGCTCCCCGGACGCCTGATGTTATTAAAATATGCCGGCAGTGTAACTCGCAAAACGAAATGGGATTTGATTGCAGGATTTTGCAATGATCACTGGGTGCTCGTGAATTCCGGCTATCATCGTTCTATTACTGAAAGGATTTTGACTCATCCCGGAATCTCTCCGTTTGGCAAAATAAAATCGATCACGCCGGAAGTGACTTTCGGACACAGCCGTCTCGATTTTGTAGTGATGCTGCCGGATGATTCGAAAATTTGGATCGAGGTGAAAGGATGCACGCTTGCTGAAAATGGCATCGCCAGCTTTCCGGATGCACCAACAACGCGCGGTCGAAAACATCTTGAATCCCTGATCGAGCTTCGTAATCGAGGCGAGCGCGCTTCGGTGATTTTTCTCGTTTTCAGAAATGATGCAGAAAAATTTGCGCCAAATGAGGTTATTGATCCGTTGTTCGCGCGGGCATTCGAAAAAGCCGTGGCTGCCGGTGTGGAAATCTATTCGCTGCAATTTGGATTTGATACACGCACAATTCGCTATCTTCGGACGCTGCCGGTTGTAATGAAATCCCGATAGTCCTTGAGCCTAGTGACACTTCAATACGGCTATCCCGTTCGGTCAGAAAAGCCCTGAAGTAGGCAAATTTGATATTGCTGAATTAAGGGGATAACCGTAACACTTCAATCTTAATTCACTCCAATGCATATATGATTGATAATTTGATTTTTGGAATATGCTACAACTAACAGTTTTAAAAACATATAGACTTTTACAAATAATTTGGCTATATTTTTAAAAAGAATCCTGGAAAAGAGTGGATGTCTCAAAAAAAACTGGAATATGAAAATAACGGAGCTGGTGATACATTATGGTATGCAATCATCGGCGGATTGATCATTTCCGTCGGAGTGCTGCATTATTCGACGCCTGTGCAATACCATCATCTGCATGAATTGTACCGCGTCTTTTTTTATATTCCGATAATACTGGCGGCATTCCGGTTTCAATTACGCGGTGGACTGACGTCGTCGCTGGTGGTCATCGTGATATATTTACCGCATGTTGTATTTCAATGGCGCGGGAATTTTCTGTACAACTTCAGCCGGTTTCTGGAAATGGTAATGTATGTGGTCATCGGGCTGGTGACAGGATTTCTGGCGGCACGGGAGCGAAATGAAAAACTGCGTTATCAGCGCGCAGCGGCTGAGCTGGAACTTGCATACACGCAGCTCAAGTTTCAGTCTGATAAAATGGCAGAGATGGAGGAGCAGTTGATTCATGCCGACCGGCTATCGGTACTGGGAGAGCTTTCCGCAAACCTGGCACATGAAGTCCGAAATCCACTGGGATCAATCTGGGGCGTGGTGGAAATATTACAGCAAATATTGAAAGGAAAGAAAGCCAGTGCCGAATTTTTAGAAATTCTGGTCAAAGAAGTGAAACGCCTGAACGATGTTGTGGAAAATTATTTGTCTCTGGCTAAATCGCCGCAGTTGAACAAATCCGAATGCAATTTGCAGGAGGTGATCGATTCCGTGTTTTATCTTTTGCAGAGCCGGGCGCGGAGGGAGCAAATTCAGTTGATCAGCGAAATGCCTGAAACGCCGCTGATCGTGCAGGCTGATGAAAACCAACTTCGCCAGATCATCATCAATCTTCTGCTTAATTCGATGCACGCGATAGACGAACACGGGGAAATAGTGGTCGAAGCAGGATTTGAAAATGAATCTTCCACTCTGTTTCTGGAGATAAATGATACCGGGCATGGCATTGCACCGGGAAATCTCGATAAAATTTTCAAACCATTTTACACAACGAAATCCCGGGGAACCGGATTGGGCTTGAGCATTGTAAAACGAATCGCGGATCAAAATAAATGGAAAATCAGTGTCGAATCGCAACCGGGCACCGGGACGACGATTCGGATTATGTTTCGATAACGCTATCTACTCAATATCTTTTGGCAAAATATAAATCGTGTCGTTTGTGAATAACTCAAAAGCTGTTAGCTACTGGCTTTTAGTTAACACATGGAGAATCAACAGTTAATAGCCCAAAGCCAAAAGCCTGTCAAAAATTTTCAATCGGATATTGAGCGGATAGGATAAATAGCCCACAAATCTTCATTTTTCAGTAGGGAAAAAAGAATGACCGATCAAAACGTTTCAATCTTACTCATCGATGATGATGAGAGTCTGAACCGTGTGATCTCCTATCAATTGCAGGACATGGGCTACCATGTGGAAACAGCAACCGATGGCAAGCAGGGACTGGAAAAGTTCAAAAAAGGTACATTCGATATTGTGCTCACCGATCTACAGCTTCCCGGCATCCACGGGATGGATTTGTTATCGGATATTCGGCGGGAGGATAAATATGTGATCGTCATTATTATTACAGCTTACGGTACAGTAGAAAATGCCGTCGAAGCCAGCCGAATGGGCGCAGATGATTATCTGACAAAACCATTCGGTAAGGAAACGCTGCGATTCACTATTGAGAAAGCGTTGCGGTTGCGCAATCTTCAAACGGAAAATGTGCAATTGCGCGGGGAGCTATATCAAAAATATGATTTCAGGAATCTGGTCGGCAAAAGCTCTGCGTTTGAAGATGTGTTAAAATTAACCGGACGAGTTGCCGAAAGCGATGCCACAGTTCTGATCCAGGGCGAAAGCGGCACAGGCAAAGAACTGATTGCTCGGGCGATTCATTACAACAGTCCCCGCAAAAATAAGCCTCTTATCACAGCGAATTGTCCGTCGATTCCTGACAATCTGATAGAGAGCGAACTGTTCGGTCATGTGAAGGGCGCGTTTACCGGCGCATTGAAAGACCGTAGTGGTAAATTCGAGTTGGCGGATGGCGGCACCATTTTTTTAGATGAGATCGGCGATTTGCGGGAAGACTTACAGGCGAAACTGCTGCGGGTATTACAGGAAAAAGAAATCGAACGCGTCGGCGATTCCCGCCAGATTAAAGTCGACGTGCGCGTGGTGGCAGCCACGAACAAGTTGCTTTTTCAACTTGTTCAAAATGGTCAGTTCCGGGAAGATTTGTATTATCGATTGAATGTGGTGAATATTACCATACCGCCGCTAAGGGACCGAAAGGAGGACATCCCCTTCCTGGTGGATCATTTCCTGCATAAGTATTCCAAAGATGAACGGTTTGCAATCACGGACGAAGCGCTGCGGGTATTGCATGAATACGACTGGCGCGGCAACGTGCGGGAACTGGAAAATGCGATCGAACGTGCCTCCGTGATTGCCACTTCGCCTGTCATCACGCCTGATCTGTTGCCTCCGATGATCCGGGATTTCTCGCCGAACAATACTTCACACTCCACAGAAAACAGATCACTGGATCAAATCGAAAGACAGGCAATCGAAAATGCACTCGATAAAACCGCCGGTAATCAAACCAAAGCCGCCCGATTATTGAACATTCCACGACATGTGTTGATTTATCGCATGAAAAAATATGGTATTACCTGATCTTTAGTATCTTATTACCTAATTGAAACATTACTCAATTCAAATCGTTAGAATTGTTTATATTAAATAAAAGAACAAATGATGAAGGAGGATTTCATGAGAAATCGTAAATCAGTATTCGCACTGTTATTCGCCATTGTGACAGTGTTGTTAACAAACGCAATGGCGGATGATGTGTTTAAGGATATCGAGATTCCTTATGAAAAATTTGTTTTGAAAAACGGTTTGACATTAATTGTTCATGAAGACCACAAAGCACCGATTGTCGCGGTGAATGTGTGGTATCATGTGGGCTCAAAAAATGAGAAGCCTGGACGTACAGGTTTTGCCCATTTGTTCGAGCATTTGATGTTCAATGGAAGCGAGAATTTCAATGATGATTACTTCCAGGCTCTGGAACGCGTCGGAGCCACCGACCTGAACGGTACGACCAGTGAGGACCGCACCAACTACTTTCAAAACGTCCCCACTTCCGCCCTGGACATTGCACTGTGGATGGAATCTGACCGCATGGGGCACATGATCGGTGCCATTGATCAGGCAAAACTGGATGAACAGCGCGGTGTGGTTCAGAATGAAAAACGGCAATACGAGAATGAACCCTATGGATTGACTTATGAGCTGATTACGAAAGCGACTTTTCCCGAAGGTCATCCGTATTCATGGACTGTGATCGGATCCATGGAAGATTTAAATGCTGCCTCGCTGGAAGATGTTCACGAATGGTTCAAAACCTATTACGGTGCTTCGAATGCCGTGCTGTGCATTGCCGGTGACATAGATGCGCAAACAGCGAAAGAAAAAGTGGAAAAATATTTTGGCGGCATCGCGCCGGGTCCGCCGGTTGCCAAACACGACGTCTGGATAGCCAGGCGTACTGGCGAACACCGCCAGAAAATGCAGGATCGTGTGCCGCAGGCGCGCATTTACAAAGTATGGAATATGCCGCACTGGGGCTCAAAAGATGCGGATTATCTCAATTTGGTAAGTGATGTATTGGCATTGGGAAAAACTTCCCGATTGTACAAACGGCTGGTATACGATGAACAAATCGCGACCGATGTCTCTGCGTATGTTGATTTGCGCGAGATCGCGGGGCTGTTTCAGATCCAAGCCACCGTGAAGCCAGGCAAGGATATGGCTGAAGTTGAAAAAGCAATCGATGAAGAATTAGACCGGTTATTGAGGGAAGGTCCCACCGAGAAAGAATTGAAACGAGTGAAGACGCAGTATTTTTCCCGTTTCGTGCGCGGCATCGAGCGGATCGGCGGCTTCGGCGGTAAGTCCGATATTCTGATCCGCAACGAAGTTTTTGGCGGGAGCCCTGATTATTATAAGAAAACACTGGATCACATGGAAAAAGCGACAACGCAGGACTTGCACGCTGCAGCCCGGCGCTGGTTATCCGATGGCGTCTACGTGCTGGAAGTTCATCCGTACCCGGATTTTGCGGCTGCTGAAACAGACGTGGATCGTTCCAAATTGCCGGTACCAGGAACGCCGCCGGTCGCCGAATTTCCGGAATTGCAACGCAAAACGCTATCCAATGGTCTGGAGATCGTTCTCGCTGAACGCCCGTCGATTCCTGTCGTAAACTTCGATCTGTTGATCAATGCCGGATATGCCGCTGATCAATTTGCGCTTCCGGGCACTGCCAATCTGGCGATGAACATGCTGGATGAAGGAACGAAAAAACGCTCGGCGCTGGAAATCAGCGAAGATCTTGCGATGCTGGGAGCAAGTATCTCCTCGGGATCGAATCTGGATTTTTCCGTAGTTTCACTATCTACACTAAAATCGACGCTGGATGACGCGCTGGAGCTTTATGCCGAAGTCATTCTCGAGCCGTCATTTCCACAGTCTGATTTCGAACGTTTGAAAAAGCAGCAATTGGCGAGCATCCAGCGGGAAAAATCATCCCCGTTCCAAATGGCTTTGCGTGTTTTTCCACAATTGATTTACGGCAATCAACATGCCTATGGATTACCGTTCACCGGCTCCGGCTTCGAAGAAAGTGTCTCCAATATGAAACGCAATGATCTTGTGAAATTTCATCAAACCTGGTTCAAACCGAACAATGCCACGATGATCGTGGTCGGTGCAGCCAGGATGGACGAAATCTCTTCCAAACTCGAGAAATTGTTTAAGAATTGGGAGAGTGGCGATGTGCCGCAGAAAAATATAGCAAAAGTCGAGCAGAAAGAAGAGCCCGTAGTTTATCTGCTGGATAAACCGGGTGCGATCCAGTCGGTGGTTTTTGCCGGACATGTGGCACCCCCAAAAGGTAATCCGGATGAAATTGCCATCGAAACGATGAACTATATTTTGGGTGGATCGTTTACATCGCGGATTAATATGAATCTTAGAGAAGACAAGCACTGGACTTACGGCGCC
Source organism: Candidatus Zhuqueibacterota bacterium (assembly GCA_014729735.1). Lineage (GTDB taxonomy): Bacteria > Zhuqueibacterota > Zhuqueibacteria > Thermofontimicrobiales > Thiofontviventaceae > Mariaggregatimicrobium. The sequence goes on along the minus strand of WJJN01000604.1, from coordinate 12,085 downwards.
CGCAGTGTAATCGTCGATGCGCGGGGACAGCGACCATTCCTGGCTTATACCTCAGTTCAAACTGACAAGACAAAAGAGACTATGATCGAGATATCGAAAGAATTGACCGGCATTCTAAATGAGGAACCTGCAACCGAAGAAGAGCTTTCCAAAGCGCAGAAGAATAAAATCCTGCGCCTGCCGGGTTCGTGGGAAACAATAAATGAGGTCGCTGGATCCATTCGGGACATTGTGCGATTCGAACTGGATGATAATTATTATCAAAGTTATCCCGGCGAAATTCGTGCGCTAAAAGTCGCCACTATTGCATCGGCTGCCAAAAAGGTGCTCCACCCCGATCATCTGGTGTGGATCGTAGTCGGCGACAGGAACAAAATCGAAGACAGCATCCGGGAGCTGGGTTATAGCAATATTCACGTCATTGACACGGATGGAAAGATTCTGGAAAAATAATTAATTTTCTGAATTGATATAATGCCTGTGCGTTTGATCGCGTGCAGGCATTTTTTTTGTTTAAAAATGTTAACTTAAAGAACTTTATCAATATGAACATGGTTTATTATGTAGAACAGGACATATTTCGAAAGGAGAGGCACCGTGAAGAGAAACTATTTCTTTTTAATAACCTTCGTTCTTTTGATGTGCACATCCCCTGCTATCTGCCAAAACCATATAGTTCTTGCAGTGCTCAATTTCCAGAATAACTCGGGGGATACGGAATTAAACTATCTCGAGGAAGCGATCCCGGAAATGCTGATTACGAATTTAGCAGTTTCCAGACAGATTAAAATCGTCGAACGCACGCGAATTCGTGACATTCTGGAAGAGCAAAAACTCTCACTGTCCGGTGCAGTAGATGAGGAGACCGCGACCACTATCGGTAAGTTACTGGGGGCGAATCATCTTTTGTATGGCGGGATTTTCAGTTCGAATGATAAATTGCGCATCGATGCCCGTGTTTCGAACACGGCGGACGGCAGCATTGTCATCGCAGAAAAAATGGAAACGGCTGTCGATACGGATCTGATCGAGACGCTGGATCAACTGTCGCTGAAGCTGATCAAAGGCTTGACTGACGAGCAGTTCACTGTGGACTATGAAGAAGATGCACCGGTGTTCGATCCGATCGGAAATGAGCCTGTTGCGGTTACCTGTGCCATGGATAACACGCATCGTCTCATGAAATCGGATGCACCGAATTACCTGCTCATCAATCTTAAAGCCGGAAAAGTGGAAACGAACCGCACTCGGGTTCCGCTCAACATCTCCCTGGTTCTTGATAAAAGCGGTTCCATGGGCTCTGAAAACAAGCTGGAAAACGCCAGGCAAGCAGCGCTGTTTGTCGTGGATAATTTAAGCTCGAGCGATTATTTCTCTCTGGTGACTTATGACACCCACGTCTACAATCCCATTCCCGCAGCGCCGGTAAAAGACAAAGAAATACTTAAAGCCAAAATCCGGGAAATCGAATGCGGCTCTTCGACGAATTTGAGCGGCGGCATGATGGAAGGATATTCGCAAATCGAACGTAATTTTCAAAACGGTTATGTCAACCGTGAATTGCTGTTGACGGACGGTCTGGCGAATACCGGAATCACCAATCCCCATCAATTGAAAAACATAGCAACGGAAAAGAACCGAAAGGGCTTCACAATTTCCACCTTCGGCGTCGGATTCAGCTTCAACGAAGACCTGTTGACGACACTGGCGGAATTTGGAGGTGCAAATTATTACTATATCGACAGTGCCGAACGGATTGCCGAGATTTTTGCCAATGAATTACAGGGTTTACTATCCGTGGTCGTTCAGAACGCCTCTATCAATATCGAACTGGCGGATGGAATCGAGCTGATCGATGTGTTCGGATATTCTTTCGAACAAAGCGGTAAAACAGTTTCCATCAAATTGAATGATATTTTTTCCGAAGAAATTAAAACCGTTTTATTAAAACTCGATCTGAATGCTTCATCAAAAAGTGAGATTAATATCGGTAAAGTAAGGCTGCAATACGATGATGTGGTGCTCGAAAACAAAAGGATCGTAAAAACCTTCGAACCAAAGATAAAACAGACTTCCGATCCCAAGCTCGTTCAAAACGGGAAAAATGCGTTCGTTCATGAAAACATCACGTTATTCGAATCCGCCCGTATGATGGACGAGGCGATCACACTCATCGATAACCGTAATTTCGATCAGGCGAAAAAAGTAATGGATCAAAATTTCAATTATTTGCAGTCCAATGTCTCACTTACTTCTTCCAGGCGTGTGAAACAGCAGATATTGAATGCCATGAAATATTCGGATGAATATAAGAACGCCGAGCAAATGGATGCTGCGGAAATGGAAATGATGCAAAAATCTGTAAAATATAAAAATTATTTGCAAAAAAAGAAAAAGTAACTTATATTGTGTATCGAAATTTCCTGAAAGTTTTGATCTGCCACAGGAGAAACAGAGGCATTATTGCTTCTTCAGGTTAAAGCGTAAAACATACCGCATGGTCTTAATTCAAATGAAAGTCGCGATTTGAATAATAAACTCAACTCAAAAGATAAAATCGTAAAAAACTGGCTTCCCCGTTATACCGGCACATCATTGGATGAGTTTGGCAACTGGATTCTGCTCACCAATTTTCAGGATTATGTAGATAAATTTGCACGGCGCTTCAACGTTGCTGTGCGCGGCATCGGCGGACCGATGACTACCGCCACCAGCTCAGACGGTATCACCATCATCAATTATCGCATGGGAAGCCCGAATGCTGCCACAATCATGGATTTATTAACTGCTATTTCCGTGAAAGGCGTTCTATTCCTGGGAAAATGTGGTGGATTGAAAAAGTCGACGGAAATCGGGCATTTTATATTGCCCATCGCCGCGATCCGGGGCGATGGGACGAGTAGTGATTATTTGCTCCCGGAAGTACCGGCACTGCCGAGTTTTAAGCTGCATAAATTTGTTTCCAATATTGTCTTGCAACATGGTCACCAGTATCGCACCGGCGTGGTTTACACCACTAATCGCCGGGTGTGGGAATACGATCGAAAATTCCGGCGTTATCTCAGAAGAGTCGGTGCGCTGGCAATCGATATGGAAACTGCGACAATTTTTGTGGTGGGTCATGTGAACAGCATTTCCAGGGGAGCGTTGCTGCTTGTCTCCGATATTCCGATGGCTCCGGAAGGCGTGAAAACCGATTATTCGGATAGAGAAGTGAATTTGAAATATGTCGATCTGCATCTTGAAATCGGGATCGAATCGTTGCAGCGAATTCGCTCAGAAGGGGAAACGATAAAACATTTTACTTTTTAATAGAATCTATTTTGTGACGATACCGGCAAAATCAGTCGGTAACTAAAATTAATCTAAACAGTGAGGTCTCTTAATGTCGATTCAAAAAGCTTCAATCTTCATTCTTCTATTCTTATTAACACTATCATCTTACGCTCAGGATACATTTTACAAAGAGACAAAAACATACCGCGGCAACATCGATACTGTTCTCAGCATGGATTTCTCGAAGATTCCCAAACCCGAATCCGTGGAATCATTCGATCCGCTATTTCATTTTCCGCCGATCCGGCAGGACACCACAGGAACCTGCTGGGCATTTGCGACAATTTCATATCTGGAATCCGAGCTGTATAGACTGGGAAAAGGGGAAATCAAGCTTTCGGAAATGTTCGTGGTTTATCATGAATATCTGGAAAAAGCGCGGCGCTATGTCAAATATAAAGGCAACTCTGCATTTGCCCAGGGATCAGAGGAAAACGCAGCTATTTTGCGCATCAAGCAATACGGAATTGTTCGGGCGGAAGATTATGATGGATTACTGCCCGGTCAAACCAAATACAGTCACGGTCCGATGATCAAAGAAATGCGAACTTATCTAAAATTTGCTGAAGAGAATGGTTACTGGGACGAAAAACTCGTGCTGGCAAATATTAAAATGATCCTGAATAAATATATGGGCGAACCGCCTGCAACCATTCCTGTCACCGGGAGCAGAGAAGTAACGCCGGTTGAATATGCCACAGAAGTTCTTGAGCTTCCGCTGGATGATTACATGGATTTCATGTCATTTCGCTATATTCCGTTTTATACGAAAGGAGAATATCGGGTACCTGATAACTGGTGGCACAGCATTGAATATCACAATGTTCCGTTGCCCGAATGGTACGAAGCTATTAAAACCGCAATCAAAAACGGGTTCACGGTAGCAATTGGCGGCGATGTTAGCGAGATCGGCAAATCGGGTGAAAATGATATCGCCATTATCCCGGAGTTCGACATCGATCCCGGCAAAATAAACCAGGATGCGCGGGAGTTCCGGTTCTCGAACGAGACATCGACCGATGACCATGCGCTGCATATTGTCGGCTATCAACATCGTGGTGGATACGATTGGTTTCTGATAAAAGATTCGGGTTACAGTGCTACACTGGGAAAATTTAGAGGCTATTATTTTTTCAGAGAGGATTTTATTAAATTGAAAATGCTAACGTTCATGGTACATAGAGATGCTGTCAAAGATCTGCTAAAAAAATTCCAATTTTGAAATGAATGGCGGGCGCCATCTACATTTCGTTCTTGTTAGACTATCGGATGCTTAAATTTTTGCTGAGTTCATGATAGATAATCGTAAGTATTTTTTCTTATGTTTTTGATATGCTAATATCAAATTTTAATTAATAGTTCAAAAATGATTTTAATTAAAAAAATGCTTGCAAATTTCCCGAATTTTATATATATTCAAGCAAGAATTCAATGACATACGATAGTCTTACCGGAAACCGGGTGGTGGTAATGAGAAATCACGTTAATAAAAAGTTTCTTGTTGTTGTCATTCTTTTTCTTCTATTTTTCCCCAAAAACAATGATCTTCACTTTCTGAATGGGCGTTTTTCTTCATATAAACGATTGTGATGAATGGACTATATCCATTTGTGATATAATAGTCCGTGTCATTTAAATTGGTGTTCTGTGATTTATAAAATTAAATCTAATTGCCTGCTATGATAACCAAAAAAAACAGGATGTATAATAACGTTAAAAGCCTCGAAATAAATTAATCGATCAATAGAAAGGAACGCATGATCTCATTTTCGAACTCACGGAAGCAGGAGTTATTTGCTAACTTTAAAAACAAAAGAATACTGGTTTTAGGAGATTTGATGCTGGATCGATATCTGTGGGGAACCGTGGTACGAATTTCTCCCGAAGCGCCGGTACCTGTGGTGGAAGTTGCAGAAGAAGCTGTTCGGCTCGGCGGATCTGCGAATGTTGTCAATAACATTCGCTCGCTCGGAGCAACAGCGATTCCCGTCGGTGTGGTGGGAAACGATGAACCGGGCAATAAACTGATCGAACTTTTCCGGAATATGAATTTTGACACAACCGGAATCATCATTGACCAATCCCGGACGACGTCCGTTAAGACGAGAATTATCGCGCACGGACAGCATGTTGTAAGAGCAGATCATGAATCCAAAGAACGCGTGAAACCGGGGGTAATAAATGAAATACTTGCAATGGTTGAAAGATATATCGACAATTGCGATGCGATCATTTTTCAGGATTACAATAAAGGACTGCTCACGAAAACACTAATCAACAAAGTGATCGGGATTGCCTCGCAAAAACAGAAAGTGGTTACTGTTGATCCGAAATTTGATAATTTTTTTGAATACAAGAGTGTGACTGTTTTCAAACCAAATAGAAAAGAATTGCAGGAAGCTTTGGGAATTCGCATTGTCAGCGATGAAAATCTCGCTGCTGCCTGCAATCGAATCAAACAAAAATTAGAATGTCGCAACCTGTTAGTGACTCTCGGCGAACGCGGGATGTGCCTGCTCGATTCCAATGATGAACTATCAATCATTCCCACTAAAGCCAAAAAGGTACATGATGTATCAGGAGCAGGCGATACGGTAATCAGTACATTAACGGTCGCTCTGGTTGCCGGCGCCAGCATCAAAGAAGCGACGACTCTGGCAAATAATGCAGCCGGTGTTGTTTGCAGCGAGGTCGGCGTCGTTCCAATCCAATTAGAGCAATTAATTGAAACAATTGAATGAAACCGCATAACCTGATATATTTAATTATCCTTGCAACGATAACATCACAGAATTGCAGGTGTAGCGTCGAACATGACGAATACTGGCAACAGCATGTTCAATATATCATTGCCGTTGAATTGGACTCCGAAACCCGGATAATAACAGGAAAGCAAAAAATTTGCTACACGAACAATTCACCGGATACGCTGCATGAAATATATTTGCATCTTTACCCTAATGCGTTTCAGGAAAATTCATTGATGGCGAAAGAGATGTATCGCTGCGGAATATCTTTGATTAAGGAACAAGAAAATAAAGGACATATTCAAATAAACAGCCTCAAGCTATCTTACAGGAACGAAGCAACAGTAGAATATTCAAATTACCACATCAACGAAACTTTAATGAATATAGCTCTCCCAACCCCCTTGTTGCCCGGTGATACGCTGAACCTCGAACTGAGCTTTGAAGAAAAAATCAGAAAATACAACTCCGAAGGTGGAAAAGGAGGTTACAATGGAGAGCATTTTGTGGTCAGTCAGTGGTATCCTAAAATTTGCGTTTATGATGAAAATGGTTGGAATACCATGCCATACCACTGGCTGGGTGAGTTTTACGGCGAATTCGGAACCTTCGATGTGACTATTTCACTTCCCTATAACTACATAGTTGCTTCCACCGGCGAAGTTGTATCCGGGAATCCGGGGTGGAAACTCGTTCAGGTGGATTCGACTTTTAAGGAAAGAATCGAACATATTCGCCAACATCTTTCGGATTACGGCAGCAGAAATGTGACGCGCACTGTTCGCTTTTATGCGGAAAATGTCCATGATTTTGTATGGGCTGCCAGTCCCGATTTTGTTTATGAAACCAGTCAATTTCGAAATAAAAATATTCATGTATTATACAACTGGCAGGACCGTGAAATATGGCAGAATAAAGTCCTTTATCGTTGCACCTCATCGCTTGAATGGCTGGAATCGTACGTTGGTGAATATCCTTATCCTCAGTTGACCGCTATTCAGGGCGTCGGGCGTAACAGCATGGAATACCCGATGTGCATTGTTCTTGGTATGACCCGGGCAACCACCGTATTCCATGAAGTTGCTCACATCTATTTTTATGGCGCGCTCGCAAATAACGAACAAACAGAAGGCTGGCTCGATGAGGGGCTGGTGACCTATTTAACAGAGCTTTATTCAAATAATCTTGACACAAAAGCGAGTATCAAGTCGAATCTGTTGAATCGGGATATTTTGCACACAACTTACTATGCAATCCGACTGAATTATCTGTCATATTATCTCGGTAGCGACCTGCATGTTCCCCTGGCGACTCCCTGTTATCAAAACCGAAGCCAAATATCTTATAGCCTCAATAATTATGTAAAAGGCTCATTTTTTTTCAGAATGTTAAATCATGTCGTTGGTAAGGAAAATTTTAAAAAAATCTTGCGGACACTTTATCATAACTATAAATTTCAGCACATAAATGAAGAGCGACTGTATCGAACCGTTGAAGAATGCTGCGAATCAGATTTGAGCTGGTTTTTCACACAATGGCTTCACGATACTATCGAAGTGGATTATGCAGTGAGCGATATCGAGAAAGAGCAACAGCCGGACGGAACATGGAAAGCAGAGGTGAAGCTGGACCGCCGCGGAGATGGGATCATGCCTTTTGATGTAAACCTGATAACCAAAAACGGAGAGCGGCTCGAACAACGTTGCGACGGACAGTGTCGGCACTCGGAACTGATCTTCCATTCCAAATATGAACCGCTGGATGCGATTATCGATCCCGATGATGTTATTTTGGATATGAACCGCTTGAATAACAGCCGAATGAAATTCAAATTTATCTTGTATCCCGATTATCCTAATCTCTATTACCAGCCTCGCAACAGCTATTTGATTTCAGGCTGGCCTCAGGCATGGTACAACGATGTGGATAAACTAAAAATCGGCGCCAGATTTTACAGCGGCTACCTAAACAGGCTATATCTCGCCAAAACATATTTCTGGTACGGTTTTGGTTCAAATGAACTTGATTTTGATATAAAATTTACCCACCCGCTTGGTTTATTCCGCAAACATTTATGGTATAATTTGCAATCTCAAAAAATCGAAGGACGATTCGTCGCTGATGCCAATCTGTATTGGATTAAGCGATTTCATTTGTTCAATCCACCGGTCCACAAATTCAGGCTCGGTTTCAGATCATATCAATTGCTCGATTCCGATTATGTACAATATCGCAGCAATGGATTGAAATATGCATATTGGGAACAGGAGAAAATTAACAAACTTTACTTTAATTTGCTCAGTTCATTCGAAAATGCAAGGAATCACTTCGACTTCAGATTGAGAGTTCAATTCTCGGATCGGGTGCTCGGTAGTGACCGGGATTTTTGGCAATTCACGATTGAAAACAGCAATTCGATTTATTTTCTGCAATCCAAATTATCATTGACATTGCGAAATTTTCTGGGTTATATGGATGATAATGGAGATCCGCCCGTTCAGGAGAGGTTTTTCATTGCCGGCGGCGGACCGCTGGACCAGTTCAATGAAGTGCATTTACGAAGCCGGGGCTCCTTGCCGAATCAGCTCCGTTATCATTTGCCTGGTGATGGTAACCTGCGCGGATACACCACAAAATTTTATAATGGAAAGTTTCCACTGTCTGCCCAAAAAATCGCTGCTACAAATTTAGAAGTCGAATATGATGAAACAAATAAACTTGCAAACTCATTCCTGAAAATTATCAGCACTTCAAATATCCACTCTAAATTTTACCTGTTCGCGGATGCCGCTCTCTTCCGCAGTCCCGACAATATGAATGAATTTCTGGCGGACGCCGGTTTCGGATTTACGCTCGCCAAAGATATTTTCGATCAGAATAGACTAGTGCGCATCGATTTTCCGCTGTGGCTTAACAAACCCAATTACGCCGAGCCTGCCGGAAAAGAACGGCAGTTTCAATTTCGCTGGTTAATCAGCTTTGAGGCGGGATTGTAAACACTTTTCACAAATTTCACTTGCCACTATCATAACTTTTTTGTATTTTAGATATTTAAACTGATTTATAATACAGTCTGAATACAGAGGATGTTGAATGAAGATCGTTCATTTTTCAGACACACACCTGGGTTTTTCTGAATATAACAAATTAGATCCTGAAACCGGAATCAATCAACGAGAGCAGGACTTTTATAATTCGTGGAATAATATCATACATCAGATCATCGAAAAAAAACCGGACATGGTTTTACATGCCGGAGATCTGTTCCACACCACACGACCGAGCAACCGGGCGATTGCCGTGGCTTTCGAAGGCATCCGAAAGATCAGCGATGCCGGCATTCCGTTTGTCATTGTTGCCGGAAATCATTCCACACCGAAAATCAGAGCAACTGGCTCTATCTTCGAAGCGATTTCTTTGTTTACGAACGTCAATGCAGCTTATCAGGGACGCTATCAGAGATTCGAAATTTGCAGCGTCGATATTCATTGCGTTCCCCATTGTTCTTTGACAGAAGAATTGGAGCAAGCCTTCCATGATATTGTTATCCGGTCGGATGCGAAACAAAACGTGCTGCTGACCCATGGCGCCTGGGCTGGAAGTAAAAATTATTCCATGGGCGAGTTCAATGAACAGCACATTCCCAATCCGGAATTGAAATTAAATATGCAGTTCGATTATATTGCTCTGGGACATTATCACAAACATATCACGATCGCCGATCATATCATTTATTGCGGCTCTCCGGAGCGAACCAGCTTTAACGAAGCGGTAAACACCACCGGTTACATGTGGCTCGATTTGGATGCAAAAAAATTTGAACATATCGAATTACCTTCGCGGAAAATGATCAAATTGCCACCGCTGGATTGCACCGAATTTACAGTGGCTGAAATCTACCTCGCCCTGGAAAAGCTCTCCACCCCGGAATTGGAAGACGCACTGGTGAGTCTCGATTTGAAAAATATCCAGCACGATAGTTTCATTAAGCTGGATTGGCGCGAGATCGACAGGCTCTTTAAACAGGTATTCCATCTCGAAAAAACATTTTCGCATATCGAGCGCGGCGGAACAACTGTCACCTCGTCTTCGTTTGATTCTCTGACTGTTGAATTTGAAAGATATATCGATCGATTATCTTTAACCGACCTTGACGGTGAGTGGCTAAAAAAAACGGGACTGCATTATCTTTCCGAAGAATTGGAAGAATAGCCACGTCCGGTGGGAAAAAATTATGATCACTCCAAATTAATGATAAATTACGTTTTTAAAAGTACGCTTGTCAGTTTAATCGTCTGGCAATGCAGCTTGATTGCTCAGGTGAAAACAGCTTACGGACCGTTCAATTTAACTGATAAAACATTTTCATTTTCGATTGATAGTGCGCAGGTTCAATATATCTTGCCGGACAGCTTTATATTCGTAAATTCAGATACGGTGATCGCTGGCGACAACAGACTTTCCCGAACTAGCGACTATCGGATGAATTATATCGATGGATTGATCACGCTGAATAAGCAACTTCCTGCCGGAACAGAAGTCACAATTCATTATCGCATCTTCCCTTATGATTTGGAGAAAACATATTACCGGCGCAAGCTGATCTACAAAGGGGATAGCGTGCAGACGATCCAGCGGCAGCCGGAACAGGAGGAGCGTTCTTTTACACAACGTTCCTCATTAAGAAAAAGCGGCAGCATCGTACGGGGAATCTCGCTGGGAACGAATCAGGGATTGAAAGTAGAATCCGGATTACGCATGAATCTTTCCGGTAAAATCACAGAAAATGTGGAAGTCGTAGCCGCACTTACCGACCAGACCACGCCGATCCAGCCTGAGGGAAATACCCAAACGCTGAACGAGATCGACAAGGTGTTTGTCAAGCTGAAGAGCGATCACTTCAATGCTACGCTAGGCGATTATTATCTGTCGTTTGAAGGCAGCGAATTTGGGCGCTACAATCGAAAATTACAGGGCGCAATGGGAACTGCCACGTTCGAAAATGTGGCGGTGAAACTTTCGGGCGCAGTTTCCAAAGGGCAATTCACCACGAACCGTTTCATGGGACAGGAAGGAAATCAGGGACCGTATCAATTAAAGGGTATCAACGGCGAGATCGATATCATTGTGCTCGCTGGTACAGAGGAAGTTTGGATCGATGGCGAACGCATGACCCGCGGTGAAAATAACGATTATGTGATCGAATACAGCATAGGGCAGATTACATTCACACGGAAACGCCTGATTACAGCGGAATCTCGAATCGTGGTCGATTTTCAGTATTCGGATTTACAGTTCCGCCGCAATATGTACAGTGCCAAAACCACTTCTTCATTTTTAGATGATCGAATAAAACTGGATTTCCGGCTGATCCGTGAGGCGGATAATAAAGACAATCCGCTGGATTTCACTCTGTCCGACGAAAATCTTCAGCAGCTTCGGAGCTCAGGCGACAATGTTGATTCCGCATACGTTTCCGGGGTCAATTATGTCGGTCAGGGCAACGGATATTATACAAAAAAAGATTCTGCAGGTCTGCGATTTTATGAGTATGTGGGTAAAGATTCAGGTGATTATAATATCGGCTTCAGCTACGCCGGCAGCGGCAATGGGAATTATAGGTCCATCGGATTCGGTAATTATAAATTCGTGGGCGAGGGCAATGGCAGCTATCGCCCGGTTATTTTTTTAAAACCGGCGCAAAGCCACGATCTGGCGGATGTGTCGCTAAACATGAAATTCGGGAGGGGCTTTTCGCTTAGAAGCGAATTCGCGGCAAGCCGCCTGGACCGCAACACCTATTCCGACATCGATGACACGGATAACAACGGCATCGCGCATACGACCTCGATCCGTTTTCAGCCGGAGCAGTTTTCCATAGCTGGCAGAAATCTGGGCAAACTGCTGATCGACGGCAGGATGCGAGCGGTAGATTCACGGTTCCGCTATATCGACCGGGCGGAAGAAGTGGAAAAATATCGCAAATGGGACAGCGGAGAGGT
>WJJN01000603.1 GCA_014729735.1 Candidatus Zhuqueibacterota bacterium | reverse complement strand
TCTCCCACTTTGTCCTGGCGGATGTAAAACTGAATCCTGCCACTGGAATCCACCAGATGTGCGAACGCTGCTTTTCCATGCCCCCGGATTGCCATCAACCTGCCACCGAGAGAGACAGTATTGCCTTCGAATGAATCGAAATCCGATAGAATATCCTGCGCAAAATGAGTGCGGTCGAATTTATATGCATAGGGCTGCACACCCAATTCATTTAATTGACTGAGCTTTTCTCGTCTGATTTTCATAAGTTCATTAATATCTTCCACATTCGACTCCATTTGATTTATAGTATAGAAATTAGATGGGACTGCAACAAAAGTCCGCTTTTCTCATTTGATGTCATTCCGGGCTTGTCCCAAAATCTCCTCATTATCAGAAAGTTTGGAGATTCCTGCCTTCGCAGGAATGACACAAAAAAATGACTTTTGATACAGTCCCATCTCGATAATGCTAATCTCCTTGGTAGTGCCGCGGCACACGTTTCGATACCCAGCAACACACTTCGTACGGAATCGTGTTCAAAAGTCCGCAAATTTCCCTCACGCTGAATTCAGCCGCTCCCTGCCTGCCGAATAACACCGCCTCATCGCCCTCCCGAATAGTGCGATTATTTTCAAGGTCGATGAGAATTTGATCCATGCACACCCTGCCAACCACCGGAAACAACTTTCCATTGACGACCACTTTTCCCCTGTTACTCAACAACCGGTTATATCCATCGGCATAGCCCACAGGAATCGTTGCGATCCGCGATGCTTTCTTCGTGATATAAGTACGCCCGTAACTCAATGGCGTTCCCTTTGGTACATCTTTAATGTAGCTGATCTTTGATTTAAACGTCATCGCCGGTTTAATGGGGACACTTTCGCTCGTCTCATTGGACGGATAATAGCCGTACATCATTATTCCCGGTCGCACGATATTGAAATATGAGTGTGGAATATCAATGATCGCGCCGCTGTTTGCGGCGTGCACCATTGGGATTCTGATGCTATGCTGCCTCAACCATTCCAATACCTGATGAAAACGATTTAATTGAGATAAAGCGAAGGTTTTATCCCGTTCATCCGAGGTGGCAAAGTGAGTATAAATACCTTTTACTTCCAAACCTTCAAGTGTATGAATATCGCAGATAAAATCCAGAGCATCCTGCCACGGCACACCCACTCGTCCCATTCCTGTATCCACTTTAACGTGGGCTGCCATCCGGCAGTTGTGCTTCAATGCTTCGCGTGACAGAACCTCAGCAAATTTTTTGGAGCAAATTGTTATATGGAGTCCGGCTTTCAGAAAATCGTCTATCTGATATTCCAATTCACCGCCAAAAACCAGGATCGGTGCCGTAATACCGGCATTGCGCAATTCCAGTCCTTCTTCGATAAGAGCAACAGCCAGATAGCTGGCACCACTTTTTAGCGCAGTCACTGCGACTTCGACAGCACCATGACCGTAAGCATTGGCTTTTACAACAGCCATGATTTTTGCAGGTGAAACTTTTCTTTTTATTTGATCAAGATTATAAGCGATATTTGAAAGATCGATCTCAACGTGTGTAGGTCTCAATTCATCCTCGACATTTAATCAAATTAAAACTTACTCCACAGCAATCAAGTGTAATTCGCATTGGTTTCGTTACTTTTTAGAGAGCAAAAATTCATAAATAAAATCATCAATATCGCCATCCATCACCGCCTGTGTGTTCGATGTCTCGCATTTTGTGCGATGGTCTTTCACCAGGTTATAGGGCTGAAAAATATACGATCTTATCTGACTACCCCAGGCGATCTCTTTTTTATTCTTTTCGATCTCGTCCAGTTTCGCCTGTTCTTCCTCGGATTTCAACTGATATAGCCGGCTCATCAAAATTTTCATTGCATTGGTGCGATTCATATGTTGAGAGCGTTCCGACTGGCATTGCACGACGATTCCCGAGGGGATATGCGTGATTCTCACAGCAGAGCTCGTTTTGTTTACATGCTGCCCCCCTGCTCCGCTCGCCCGATATGTATCCACCTTCAAGTCCGAAGAATTGATGTTGATCTCGATTTCATTATTGATTTCAGGATAAACAAATACCGAGGCAAAGGAAGTATGCCGCCGACTATTTGCATCGAACGGCGAAATTCGCACGAGCCGATGCACGCCAACCTCTGCCTGTAAATAGCCGTAGGCATATTCACCGATCACATCGATAGTAACGCTCTTAATACCGGCTTCTTCCCCTGGCATCAAGTCCAGGACTTGAGATTCGAATCCCTTGTTCTCGATCCATCGGAGATACATTCGCATCAGCATTTGCGCCCAGTCCTGAGATTCGGTTCCGCCCGCACCGGGATGGATGGTCAATATCGCGTTGCGCTTATCATCCACCTTGCCCATCATCTTTTTGAATTCAAGGCTGTTCACTTCCCGCCGGGCGACTACCAGTTCTCTCTGCACTTCCTTGAAAGTGCCTTCATCCTCTTCCTCTTCGGCTAACTGTGCCAATGTTTGCAAATCACTTAGCTTTAAATTCAATTTATTCCATTGATCAACAATCGTCTTCTTTGAATTTATAGCTCGCATCACATCCTGAGCATTTTCGTAATCATCCCAAAAATCCTGCTTAACGGTTTGTTTTTCGAGTTCGTTTATGTCTTTTTCATTTTTTTCGACTTCAAAGATAACCTCGTAAATCTTCCAATCGTTCCTTCAAATCAGCTAATGTTTCGAATATTTCTTCATACATAATTTAACACCTGTGATTAATAAATTTTCCTGACCTTTGTTTCTTTAAAATAATGATTTAATATCGTCTTGTAATTTACACCATTATGTGCCATTGAGACAGAACCAGCGAGACATAATCCAATTCCATGTCCCCTTCCGGCACCCCGAAATATGAACGCGTAGGGTAGCCCTTCGTCATCATATTCTTTTAAAATATAAAAGCAAGCGCTATTGAGCATTTGTGGTGCGAGATATTCCCTGATGTTTCTCTGTCCCGATAATATCAAATTGACATTACTGGCGATTATTTCCATTTCGATCAATTTGCCTGCTTTGTTTCGTTTTACAGGAATTATGTCATACAAAATCCCGATTAATCGAGCTTCTTTTTCAGAAATTATATCCTCCAGTTCTTTTCTCGAAAATGTCGTTTCCCATCGAAAATACTTTTGAAAATGATTGGAACCGTTGATCCCCGACATATTGCAGTGAACATCCGGTTCCGCATCGATCCATTTCCGGATATTCTTATTGTCATCCAATTCGCCGAATTTCTCGTATAAATTATCGTTCGTCGAATCAAAAAAGCTTGTTACATCTTTGTAAGGATTCGCCAGATCCGTTGTGTGTCTTGCTTCGGAAATTCCTCCACAAATCATATTGAAATCAGCATCATAAATATTCTGATCCTTAACAATTACTTCACCGAGCGTTTCCTGTACTGCTTTGGTAATATTCCCGGATTTGTTTTTAACTCCGTAAAAAGCGCTGCAATGATCTCTATCGCAAAAATCAAAGGGATCATTATAATGCTGTATTCCCAGCCCGGCAATACTTTTGCTTCTGACGGTGGTTGCTAATGCTTTTAATGAATCGAGCGGCAGGTTTCCGGGAACAGCAGAAGTGATGACTGATTCCACGTATTTTTCAAGAGGTGTCTCATTGATAATCAGTAATCTTCCATCATCATCGCACCGGAACTCCAGAGCTCCCTGAAAGGAACGAAACTTATCTGTTTTATGCTGACCATTTTGTTCGTTCTGAAATTCGTACAGATTCGTTATTACATCATCGGAACCGGGAACAAGGCGTATAAGATTTTCCGCTTCTGTGACTTTTTCAAAGTCAAAATCATAAACTTCGAGTAGTGCACCGGGTTCCTTTATTTTCTGCTTTATAATCGAGGTCTGGTAATTATTTAAATTCATATCAGCGAATGAACGAGCCTCTTGCTCAGTCTCAAAGTTGTCAACAATCACCCGATACTGACTATTATCGTTGACAACCTTTTTTTCATACCAAAATTCATCTCCGATAGTCGTGATCTGCGCGCCAATACCTTTTTCAATCAGCCTGTATGTTAATTCTTCTGCTCGATCATATGCATCAAATTTATTGATTAGAATATTGTACGCATATTTTGCTCTGTACTGACGCTCGACTTTGATTCTCCACTTTTCCGGAGTAATCATATTTTTCAGAATTGCCACGCCTTCATTATTAATTATCGAAAAGCTGCCCCTCGTTCTAAATTCAAGGCTGTCTCGTTTCTCTTTTAATCCTATCCTCACTATTGGAGTTTTAGTTAATGAAGTTGTATTACCTTTTTGAATTCCTTTTTTCAAGGAAGATGTCGACTCAGACATAACCACCTCCAGAGGAAACAAATACTAACTATATGAAAGCCGATTTTAAAATAAAATACATTGGCTAAATATACAATAAAATTTATTAATAGTCAAGGAATAAAAGGGTTATAACCTCTATTAAATATTATTATTTTTTAAAATTAATTAATTTTTACTTGCTTTATATTTTCATGGTTTTTATATTATAAAAATTATAAATCAGGGGTAAACGATTATGATAATTTCTAATCTGTTTGTTCGCGCTTTTAAATCTATCTTCGAGCTCAGCTTTCCTATTGATCCCCAAATTACTATATTGATTGGTCCGAATGAAAATGGAAAAACAAATATTCTGAAGGCAATGGAGGCATTCAAGTACGATCAGCCTTTTGAAAATAGCCTTACATGCCAGTATTCCGAGCACTACTATCAAAAGAAATGCCCGGAGATTGCGCTTGAATTTTCAAATTTCACAAAGGAAAATCGCCGGCACTTGCTCGCGGTTTCGGACGTCTTCAAGAATGTCGAAAGTTTTTTCATTAAACGAGATGGGTCCGAACTCAAGGATTATACTGTCTTCATCGATGATGTGGAAGTTGAAAAAGTCGACATCAACAAATTGCTCAACTGTCTCCCTAAAATTCTGTATTTCGAAGAAATCCCGTTAATAAAAAACAGGGTGGATTACTACAGCCTCGTGGATGGCAGACCGGGTTTCACAACGGAACGAAATCTTCTTAAAATCGGAGGGTTGGAAGATTATGAGGTTATTTTCGAGGATTCCACGCGTGGCAGGCGGGCGCTGGAAGAAGCCGGACGTATTATTACCGAGCATATCCGGCGGGTATGGTCACAGGAGCCATCGGTGGAAATAAAGCTAAATGTAAACGGTAAAGTCCTCTATTTCGATGTAAGCGACAGCACCACTGTTTTTGACACCCCTGAGTCGCGCAGTTTGGGTTTCCGCTGGTATCTTTCGTTCTATATTAATTTTCTCGCGCAGACCTATGATACCAGGGCTCACGAATATATCTTTCTAATAGATGAGCCGGGCATTCATTTGCATCCTGCCGGGCAAAAAGACCTGGTGAAAGTTTTCGAGCATCTGGCTCAAAAGAATCAGGTGATGTACACAACTCATTCTCCGTTCCTTATCAATCGCGAGCATCCGCAGCGTGTGCGTCTCGTTACCAAAAACAGAGAAGGAACAAAGGTAGATAATGAAGCTTATCGCCAGAACTGGAAACCACTCCGCAAGTCTATTGGATTGATGATCGGCGATTTATTCTTTTTCAGCGACAGCGGGCTTGTTTTTGAATTTTCCGGGGGCAGATCAAAAATTTTCAATAAGATTAAATCATTGAGCAAACCAACAAATGAAGAGTAATTCAATTTGCGATGTCTCTGGAATCAAAGTAGGACATGCGAATGACGAGCGGGCAAAAACCGGCTGCACCGTCGTTTTGTCTGATACCGAAGCCACCGCAGGAGTTGACGTTCGTGGTTCTTCGCCGGGAAGCCGAGAAATAGAACTACTCAAACCAACACGGCACATCACGAAAATCCACGGCATTTTGTTGACCGGCGGCAGCGCTTTCGGGTTGGATGCTGCAGGAGGCGTACAGCAATATCTAGAAGAGCAGCATATCGGATATGATACCGGT
>WJJN01000602.1 GCA_014729735.1 Candidatus Zhuqueibacterota bacterium | reverse complement strand
GTCGCTGAGTGGGAGGCGCAGAATATGGAGACCGATGCCGGCTTGTGCATCGTCTTTTTCGCTGCCAAAGGAGAGAAAGGTCAGGATATTTTTGATCCAAGTCTGCCGGAGCGGGATGGTACTTTCAAGCAATATACAAAAGGAGAAATTGTCAGCTATCATATTTCGTATTATGCAAATGCCGCGCACAATCCAGACAGGGGACATGCAAATCTGAGGAAGAATAATAAATTTATTCTGGCGCAGGAGGGACCGGAGGGAATCCCGACGGAATCTGAAAAAATACACAAACTGCGGCTAATTAAGGCGGGAAATCATATTGTAATGTGCGTCGATGACCGGAAAATTATCGACTGGATAGATGACGGGAAACAATACGATCCGGTACTTACGGATGGGAAAATCGGCTTTCGCCAGATGCGGTGGACTCATTTTCGGTACCGCAATTTTAAAGTCTGGGCGCTGAATTCCGGATCAAATAATGAGTCAGTGGAAAATAAGACCGATGTGAGCATGTTCTTAAAGAAAGACCAAGAGTACATTTCCAAAGCCGAATCGCAGAGCGGTGATTTATGGGACGAATTGGGGCATCACGGTCCGGCAGTGGAGAATCAGTGGGTTGGGTATCGGATCTATTTTGATAAAAAAGCTGCAGTCGATGTGTATTCAAAATTTCAGCCACGGTTCGAGATTAAAAAAACAAAGTGGTATACGTCGAAAGAGTTGCAGGAACAGGGATATGGTGCTGACTTTTACCTGGTTGGAAATCTCATTGGATTGGGCTCGTTCCGGCTCTGGGAAAGTGATTCCGTGAAACTTCTCCATCCTGTCACAAACAGAAGCGCCACTGTTTCCCGGCATGGATCGATTTCTCAAATCGATTTCCTGTCCGAGGGAATTCCATATAAAAATGTAAAAACGGATATTCTGATAAGAATGACTGTCTTTTCCAATGTCAGATTCGCGAAAATGGAAGCCTTTGTTTTAGATGATCAGCCTGTGCAACTGGTGACTGGCATTAGCTTTCAGTCAGATTCACTCATTGAAGATGAAGATCGCTACATTTTATGCTGGGGAGAGCAAACATCACCTGCAGCGGCTCAATCGGTCGACCTGGGAATCGCGGTCGTTTATAATCCCGGAGACTTCGAAAGATCGATGAAAAGAGAACAGGAGAAATTACTGATTTCAAAACCAACGAAGTACTTGCGGGTCTGGATTTCATCGGCAAATTCAAAGGAACAGGAGATGAACACACTGGCGCAGTTTCGGGATCATGTTCAAAAATTGGTAGAAGATCAAATAAAAAAATAGATTACCGGAGACAAAATTATGCAAAAAATTCGATTGAAATTGTGCTTTATTTTTACATTCGGTGTGATTACGAATTTATTTTCACAGGTACCATTTGAACATAAAACCATTGAAAATGAAATCGGTCATACGCAAATTTGTGACATCGACGATGATGGACAGGATGATATCGTCCTGCATATTCACACGATAACGAACAAAAGATTCGACATACCTGAAGATCGCATTCCCCAGTTGTGCTGGTACAAATGGCAAACCATGGAAAAATATACTATTGCCACTGGGGATTTCACGGGAGATCGTTTTGAAATAAAGGACATTAACGGGGATAGGTATCCGGATATTATTTCGGCGATTCGCGTCGAAGACAAAAGCTATGAAATTGTCTGGTTTCAGAATCCGCTGCCAGTGGGTGATCCTCGCAATCCCGGGGATTGGAAAGAACATCCGGTCGGTACTCAGGAAGGATATCCGAAAGATATTATTGCCGACTATGTAAACGATGACCTGCAGTTGGATATCGCTGTTCGAACTCATGAATCGACTTCGATTTATTTTCAAAATCGCAGAACGTGGAGTGTGTGTTCTGTTACGCATCCGCCCAAGGAGGGGATGGCGCTGGCGGATCTGGATTACGATGGCGACAGGGACATTGTGCTCAATGGTTTCTGGCTCGAAATGCCTTCTGATCCTTTCCAGGATGAATTCACGTTCCATAATATCGATAAAAAATGGTATACCCAGAATACCCCGATGTGGCGCGACAACTGCTGTTACGTTGGTGCGACCGACATCAACAAAGATGGATTATGGGATGTCGTGCTGGCGCATTCCGAATCAGCCGGCTATCCGCTGTCCTGGTACACGATAGAAAATGCTGAGCAAATCAAAACTGGACCGTGGATTGAGCACAAAATCGTTGAAGAATTCGACTGGTGCGAAACCGTTGATTTCGGCGATGTCGATCTGGATGGGACGATGGATGTAATTGCAGCCAAATTTCAAAGAGGCTTGCCGCCGGGGCATGAACACGGCAACGATCCGCCTTTTCCGGTAACTGTGTTTTACAATAAGGCGGGTGACGGTTCACAGTGGGAACGGCAGGATATTTTTAAGGAGGGAATCTATGCCGGCATTTTAGGAGACATCGGAGGTGATGGCGATCTCGATATCACAGGTCCCCGTTCTTTTTTCAAAGGTCCGATTGACATATTTGAAAACAAGCTGAGTGATCAAAAACTGAGCCTCGATAACTGGACGTACATTCAGGTGGACAGCACTAAAGGAAAATGGGGTGATTTCGATGATCCGCCGAATATGAAATATTTTGGACTTGGAATGGCAGATGTTACCGGAGATGGTTTTAGTGATATTGTCAGCGGGCGCTATTTTTACCGAAATCCCGGGAATGAAATGAATGGGACATGGAGCCGGATAGATCTCGGCATGAACGTCGATGGGTATCTTTTTTACGATGTAGATGACGATCAGTACGGAGACATAATCGCTCTGGCTTTGCCGAATGTTTATTGGTTTGAAGCGGAAAATGCGGACGGAACTTCGTGGGAAGCGAGGAAAGTAGGTGAGGTTACCAGAACGGGTCACGTGAATAGCCAGGGCGTTGTTGTTGGACAGATTGAACCGGGTGGGAAGCCGGAGATTATCATCAATGCGCAGGATGGTGTTTATTATTTTGTTGTGCCCAATGATCCGGCGAACGATAAATGGATCAGGAGGCAGATCGCCGGTGAATCCATGGACGAAGGCGTCGGCGTTGGGGACATGGATGGCGATGGCGATTTTGACATTGTGGTCGGTAAAGCAGATGAACTCTCCCGATATGTGGTGTGGTATGAAAACCCGGCTACAGGAAATGGGAATTGGGATGAACATCTTATTACTACCACGAACTTTGCGCCTGACAGGATCCGTGTTGCAGACTTAAATAATGACGGACTCAATGATGTGGTGATTACCGAGGAAAGAGTTCCGGGGCGTCATCCGGATGCCAGCCTCTACTGGGTTGAACAACGCATCGAAAGAGGCAGGAGAGTCGTATGGCTCCGTCATACGGTTGTTACGCAATATTCCATGAACAGTCTTGATCTGGCGGATATGGACAGAGACGGAGATACGGATATCATTACATGTGAGCATAAAGGACCTCACCTGCGGCTTCAAATTTGGGAAAACGACGGGAGGGCACGTTTCACAGAACACCTGCTGGATCAGGGAAAGGAAAGCCATTTGGGAAGCCAGGTGGCAGACATGGACGGCGATGGCGACTTCGATATTGTCAGCACCGGTTGGGCGCAGTATAAACATGTCCATCTGTGGCGAAACAATGCGATTTCGCCATCGGGGCAGATTAAAAGAGTGAAATGGACTCATTTAAATCCGCTGACTGGAAAAGACCGGGTGCCGCTGGCAGATGTTGGCAAACAAGCGGCATTACTGGTTTTCGATATTGATAAAGATGGAAAAGATGACATTGTTGTCGCTGGCTGGGGGCACGTTAGCATGGTCTGGATCAAAAAGACGGCAACCGGCTGGAAAAAATATCTGATTGATAATAAACACAGCCATATTGAAGCGGGCGGAGATTACTATGACATCGATGGCGATGGCGATCTGGATATTCTTCAAGGTGGAAGTTGGGCGACAAATGAGGTCTGGTGGTGGGAAAATCCACATCCGAAATTTGATCCTCAAAAACCCTGGAAACGGTATACCATTAAATCGTCGGGTGCAAAACAACATCACGATCAGATCTTTGGCGATTTTGACGGGGATGGACAGGGTGAACTGGTATTCTGGAATCAGAGAGCCCAAAAGCTGTACATCGCAGATATTCCGAAAAATCCCAAAGAAGCAAAGAATTGGAAATTGGTCGAAATCTGGTCCTGGCAAAAAGCATTCAAATATGAAGGTTTTGCAAAAGCAGATATCGATCAGGATGGCATTGTTGACCTTATCGGCGGCGGCTACTGGTTTAAGCATCTCGGCAGTTTAAAATTTCAACCCAACCAGATCGATGATTATGGGAAATCACGGTCTGCGGCAGGAGATTTCATCAAAGGCGGCAGACCTGAAATAGTACTCGGTTCCGGAGATGGCGCCGCACCGCTGTATCTTTATGAATGGAAAGATGGAAGCTGGGAAAAGCATACGTTGATTCATATCGTAGATCACGGTCATACTTTGCAGGTAGCTGACATTAACGGTGACGGCAATCTCGATATTTATACGGCTGAAATGTACCGACCCGGTCCTCTCGAAAATTGCAAGCAGTGGATTCTGTACGGCGATGGAGCGGGCAATTTTGATAAGCAGGTTCTTTCTATTGGATTAGGAACTCATGAAGGAAAACTGGGCGATGTGGACGGTGATGGTGATGTCGATATTGTACAGAAGGACTTCCAGGAGCATCGTCGGATTGATGTATGGTTGAATGAGGGTGTTAAATATTAACAGTATGGGAATAATACTGCTTAATCTCCAACATCCCCCTAAATCCCCCTTCAAAGGGGAGCCAGGGGGGATGTTGGTTGGCACACAAAATAATGATAGTATAATCTGACTAAGCATGAATAATATGTGAAAAGCTATGCTAAATATAACTTATAATAAAATAATGTTCTTGTGGCTCAGTTTTCTGTTCACAATTGTGCTGACCACGGCACATGCCCAAAGCAAGTTGTTCGATGAAAAAAATGGGGTACAATGGTCACCCGTTCTCGAATGGACTGTGAAAAATTTTTCTTATAAAGGCAATCCTTTTGATGTCGATGCAAAGGCAGTATTTTTTCATTCAGAGTCAGGCAAGACCATAACCACCCATCTTTTCTACGATGAAAATGATTACTGGAAATTCAGGTTTACCGGTACAGAGATCGGCAATTGGACATTCCGCACATATTGTGAAGATGAAGACCTTGACGGCTGGGCTGGGAATGTAGTTATTGCACAAAACGAAAATCCTGCCGCCCATGGATTCATGAAGGCATTCGGTGACAAATGGGGCTGGCAGGGCTCGGAGACAGCCTTCATTCCGCAGTATGTTATGGGGAAAGTGACCTCAGGATATTTGGATGATGAGGGGCATGTCGATAAGGTTCAGATCCAGAGTGATATACAGGAATTTGTCGAAGATCATGGATTCACCGGTTTTCACATTCCTGTAAAAGGACGCTGGTTTGATGGAGAGAATCCTGATCCTCGGATTTATCGTGTTGTGGAAGAAATAATTCAGAATGTGCATGCTAAGGGTGGAGCATGTCATATCTGGTTATGGGGCTGCGATCCCTGCCGAACCCGTTCCGGACCTGAATCTTTTGCCGGTGGTGCAATGAGCGAGATCGATTTGCGCAATCTCCGCTACCTGGCTGCACGTTTAGGTCCTATTCCGGGATGGAGCATGGGATATGGATACGATACTGAGAACGGATGGATTCGACCGGAAGTGCTTGATGAGTGGAAAGCTTATCTGGAATCAAGAATGGGATATGATCACTTTCTGGGCGCCCGGGTCGGCTTCGACCATGTCGGGATTACAAGAGTCGAACCACGTCCACCCGGTCCGCCTGTCGATGCGTCTAATCGGTCGCCGGTTGCTGATCAATACACATTCTGGCTGGGTGGCGATTATACGGGATACACGAGCTATCGTCCGCTCTATCCCCGATATAAGGCAGTGATTCGGCACCAGCCAGATAAACCCTCTTTCGAAGAAGACCGATTCAGGATACGGGATATTGAAAACTGGCGCTTCAAGGATTACACTCCCGAACTCACCCGGAGAGGACTTTGGCACTCTGCTATGGCAGGAGGTGTTGCCAATATTTGGGGCTACTATCTGCCCCAATATGATGATGACGAGCTCTCCAGACCGTACCCCATAAAGGATCAGATTAAAACCTACTCCACATTCTTTGAACACCGCTTTCTGCCTGAGATGGGCACGTTTTACGATGGTCCTGAATTGCGCCTGGCAGTACCTGATGGCAAACATGCCATCATTTATAGAGAGAACTGCGATATTGTGCGGCTGAATCTTCAGTCACTTGAGGGAAAACAATCCGCAATCGCTGTCGATACAAAAAAGCCATACAAGGAAATAGAAATCGGTAACTTTGCTGTAGGAAATCACACCTGGAAAGCGCCTTATCGTTCGGATTGGGCGATTGCTGTGGGGGTATTTTCTGT
>WJJN01000601.1 GCA_014729735.1 Candidatus Zhuqueibacterota bacterium | reverse complement strand
GCCGCTACGGGAGCATACAGAACTGGAGGAATCAACAATCAGGATTATGACCCGGATGAAACTGGATCAGGTGGGTTTGGGAGGTTTCGAGGATTTTATGCCGGCGCAACTGTCAGGCGGTATGAAAAAGCGTGCGGCGCTTGCGCGGGCAATTGCAATGGATCCGGACATTCTGTTCTGCGACGAACCGTCGGCGGGGCTCGATCCGATTGTTGCGGTGGGGATCGACCACCTGATTCTCAAATTGAAGAAAGCATTTAAAATGACCATTGTCATCGTTACCCATGAATTGGCGTCGGTGGAGCTGATCGCTGACCGGGTAGCGCTGCTGGATTCCGGAAAAATATTGGCTCTGGGAACGGTGGATGAGTTGAAGTCTTCTGCCGATCCGATAGTACAGCAGTTTTTTAACCGGGAACCTGATCCCGAAAAAATTGATCGTGACGAATATCTTAATTCACTTATCGAATAAAATACAGAGGCGGGGAGCATTGTTTCATGGATTACAGATCACAGGAAATTAAAGCTGGAATAATGATCGTTGCCAGCTTTTTACTGTTTCTAATTTTTCTGGTTGCAATTTCAGGGCTGGATTTTTTACAGTCCAAAAAAGAATATATTGCACGATTTCATTATACCAGCGGTCTCGAAGTCGGCTCAATCGTGAGATTCGGCGGTATGGAAGTCGGAACCATAAAAGCAATGCGCATTTTTGAAGAGGATGATTCGAAAATTGAATTCATCGTGGAAGTCGATGAATCAATACCTGTGAAAACCAATTCCGAGGCAATCGTAACGTCCATCGGAATTATGGGAGAGTATCACATCAATATTTCCACAGGTCATCCGGATTCGGCGCTGTTGCCGCCGGGAAGTATTCTGAAAAGCAAGGATGTTCCCTCGATCACACAATTAATGGAGCCTATCGGTCAGATTGCCGATCAGGTCAATACCACATTGGTGGATTTGCAGGAATTTCTTGGCTCTGAAAACCAGCAGCAGTTTCAATCGATTTTAGCAAATTTAAATACGATGCTCGAAGCAAATCAGGAATCCGTCGCGCTAATGGTCGAAAATTTGAATCAGGCAATCGAAAGTATGAACCGGATGGGAGGAAAGGTCGACCAGCTTTTAGCCGCGAATGAAGCCAGCATATCCGGCTCAGTCAAAAATCTGGAAGCCACGCTGGAGCAGACCAAAGTGCTTTTGAAAACCATCGATAAAATAATGCTTGATTTGGATCGCATGGTTTTAACAAAGAGTGATAATTTCAATCAAATCATGGATAATCTGAGTCAAACCAGCAATCATTTGGAGGAATTCAGCCGCTCGATCAAAGAACGACCGTGGCAGTTAATCCGAAAATCGGCACCCAAAGAGCGCAAAATCGATTAAATCAAGGAGACGAATAAGATGCAATGGAATAAGCTACTTTACATACTACTATTCATTCTTTTAATGACCACGTGTGGCAGCGTGCCGGAAATTCATTATTACCGCATCGATAGCACTTCCGAAACCCTGGCAATCGAAAATCCCAAATTCAATGTGATTCTGGGCATTGAAAAATTCGAACCGGAGCAGCTTTATGAAAGTGATCGCATTGTGTACCGCGAATCACCTTATGAAGTGAAATTCTATAATTATCATCGCTGGATTACGCCGCCGGCAGAGATTGTTACTGAAAAGGCAATCGAAAAGATTGCCGCCAGCGGATTATTCCGGCGGGTCGTCTCTTTCCCTCACATCTCCAATGTCGATTATCTGATTGACGGAACCATCAAGGCGTTTGAAGAGTTGGATGAAAATGATGAATGGTACGGACTCGTCCGGCTTAAGATCGAGTTCATCGAAATGAAGAACAACACTATTTTGTGGCAGGATATTGTTACCAAAAAGACTAAAGCCCGCGCCAAAAAGCCAGTCGAACTGGTGAGGGCAATTGATATGAGTTTGACTGAATGTATCCATTCTATTATTCCTCACTTGGAACAGGAACTTGGAAACGCGCTGATTTACTGACGCCAATTCACCCCTGAAAATTCTGAAAAGCCGGTACTGTTTACAGATCAAGATTGCCAAAAAAATGCTTGACAATTTTGAAATTTTTTTGTATACTTACACAATAAACAATGGAAGGGCTTCCATTTTAATAAGGTAATATTTAATGACTTTTAACAGTTACATGGCATTTATAAATCTTAATTACAATAAATCGACTCTTCTATTTTCACCACGACGATTCATACACATTCGAACAACATCCCAGGACTGAATTAGCCCGTTGAACAGAGATTGAATTAAACGATCTTAAATCCACGGGCTATTTTTTTTATTTATATCATGCTGTTCTTGAAAGTCATTATTTATAAGAAAATGAATTATGACTAAGTTTTTTAAAATAATCATCATATTCCAGATCTTGTTTAGCATTTTCACCTGCAGCGAGCAGAAACAGGATCCTGTCATGCTTGCCAGGGTTGGATCAAATGCCGTTACTCTATCCGAGTTTCGGGAGCGGCTAAGTAACATTTTGCTGCACACAACTCAGGATAACGCCGAATTACGTGACGCGTTGTTGCAAAATTTGATAAATGAAAAAGTTCTGATTCAGGAAGCCGTGAACAGAGGATATAATCAGACCGACGAGTTTAGGCACGAGAAGAAGCGTTTGGAACTTGATTTCATGCTGGATAAGTATCGAGAATCAGTTGCTGAAAATCGAATAGAGATCGAAGAATCGGATATTGAGCGCGCGTTTGCCTTAAGCCGAGAACAGGTGCGTGCGCGCATTTTGTATGCTCCTACGGAAGAACAAGCAAACTTATATTACAAGCAATTAATGAACGGTGCAACGTTCGATGAACTGGCGCTCGGTGCTTTTCAGGATCCGCGGCTGTCGCAAACAGGCGGAGATATGGGATATTTTTCCTGGCAAGATATGGAACTACCTTTCTCCGAAGCGGCGCAGGAACTGGAACTAAACCAAATCTCGAAACCGGTGATGACACGCAATGGCTGGTACATTATAAAAGTCGAAGACCGCTTTCTACCACCACTTACGGAATCAGATTATCACAAGGAGCGCAAAAAGCTGAAATGGACTGTAACGCACCGTAAGAAGGCACAGGCAATCCGTGATTACACGTCCGAGATCCTCTCCCAAATTGATATTTCTTACAATGAAAAAATACTCGAAAAAATTTTACGGGACAATCCGGCAGATTCCCGCCAGGAAATCCCCTCTGAATATGTGAATGATCAGGATACTGTGGCTGCCATCGATGGGGAAGTATGGACTTTTGGTGAATTCGTCGAAATGGCGAAAATGACTTCCGAGCGGCAGCGAAACAGTGTGCGCGATATTCACGGATTAAAACGCTTTATCGAGGGACTGGCGGTTCGGGAGAAGTTAATTCAAAAGGCAATGCAAAAGGGATTTCACCGTGATGAATCAATCGCTGCAAAAGTGAAGAAACATTCTGATTTATATCTGATTCACAAAATGAATCAGGAGATCACGGATACCGTACGAGTGAGCGACGAACGAATTTTCGAATATTACGAACAATTCAAACCACAATTTGTATTTCCGAAAATGATAAATGTGCGTGAAATTTTAGTAAATTCCGAGAAGCTTGCGCTGGAATTATTGGATAGAGCCCGACAAGGTGAAGACTTTTCAGAACTGGCACGAAAACATTCGATTCGAAAATGGTCGGCGAAACGCGGCGGAGAATTGGGATATGGCACGAAATCGCAGTATGGTATTCACGCTGAGAAGCTATTTCAAATGAAAGGAGGTGAAATAGGCGGACCATTTAAAACAGACAGCTACTATTCAATTATTCAGGTCATTGGTTTCAGAGAAGCCAGACAGAAATCGTATGACCAGGCAAAATCAGAAATCGAAAAAACTTTATTAGAAGAGAAGAAAAGGGATGTGTTGCTGAGAAGCATTCAAAGAATGCGGGATTCCCTTCATGTAGAATATGACATGCAGGGCTTAACATAATATAATGTCTTAGGAGTAATCTTATGAGAAAGCGTTTGTTATTTATTATCATAGGGTTGTTTTTGATTGTGGCACTCGTGAATCAGTCGTTTCCCGGAACTACGGGGAAGATTACCGGCGTCGTGACTGATCTGGAAACCGGCGACCCACTGCCGGGCGCCAATGTGATTATCGAAGGAACGATGCTTGGTGCTGCCACAGATCTAAATGGATTCTATATCATCAATAATATTCCGCCGGGAATATATAGTCTCAAGGCTTCGATGATCGGATTCGGACAGCAGACCGTAACTGATGTGAAAGTTTCCGTGGATTTAACTACAGAAATTGATTTTCAACTGGGAACCGAAGTACTGGAGTTGGGTCGCGAAGTCGTCGTTCAGGCTGAGAGACCCATTGTACAGAAAGACTTAACGTCGTCGCAGACGAGTGTATCATCCGAAGAAATCGAGGCGCTTCCGGTGCAGGATGTAAATCAGGTATTGCAGTTGCAGGCTGGTGTATTGCGCACCGACGACGGATTTCACATCCGCGGCGGCAGGGCGAGCGAGGTTGCCTATTATGTGGATGGCATTTCAGTGACAGATGCTTACAACAATCAATTGGCAGTGGAAGTGGAAAACGCATCCGTACAGGAACTGCAGGTGATCAGTGGAACATTTAACGCGGAATACGGACAGGCGATGTCAGGTATTATTAATATCGTGACAAAAGATGGCGGGAATGATTTTCACGGAAATCTGACACTTTATTCCGGCGATTACGTCAGCGATCACACGGAAACATTTTTTCATATCGATGATATCGATCCGATTGCGACGCAGAATGTTCAGGGAACGCTGTCCGGTCCGGTACCATTCACCAATAAAAGCCTGAAATTTTTTGCGACAGGACGATATTACAGCACCGATGGTTATATCTTTGGGCAGCGTCGATATAATATCGACGGTACGCCCGGCAATAATGAGATTGTGCCGCTTGCAATGGAAGAAAAATATTCCGGTCAGTTGAAATTAACATATCAATTATTCCCCGGAATGACGGTTCGATTCAGCGGCTTCGGAAGTAAAGGCGAAAATAATCGAGATAGTAATGAGAACTACCGCGATTTTAAATTCCTGCCGGATGCCAGAAAAGATAAATTCGACGAAGGCTATAATTTAACAGGACAGATTACACACGCTTTAAGCTCTTCCACATTTTACACTTTTAATGTGTCCAGGTTTTACAAGGGCTATGAAGACTATGTTTTTGAAGATCCGACCGATCCGCGCTATGTACCGCAGGATTCGCTGAATTCGGTACCTGTTTATAATGTAAATGATGTCGGGACCATCCTGGAGTGGTTTCGCAGAAACACTTACACCTGGGTCTCGAAATTCGATATCACAAGTCAGGTAAATAAATACAATCAGCTCAAATTCGGAGCGGAATTCAAGCAGCATAAACTAACGCAGACATCGATTACACCGGTACCGGCGCGGGATGAAAACGGCGTTCAGATTGAACCGCTGCAATGGGAAATCGAACCGTTGAGCTCTCAAAATCATTCCAGGTACACGGAAAATCCAATCGAATTCTCAACCTATCTTCAGGACAAGATCGAATATCAAGACGTGATTGTGAATATCGGTTTGCGATTTGACTATTTTAACGCCCGCTCCGAAATTTTAAACGATCCCTCTGATCCGAATATTTATTCTCCGTTGAGCACCGAATATCGGAACCTGTCGCTGGGAGAGCGTGAGGAAATCTGGTGGAAGGACACGACTCCTAAATATCAGGTGAGCCCACGGTTTGGTATCGCGTATCCGATTACGGACAAAGGCGTGATTCACTTTTCTTACGGACATTTTTTGCAGATACCTTCGTTTGATTTATTGTTTGATAATCCAGGATTTAAAGTACCGGCAACATCCGGCGTGCATGGTGTTTATGGAAATCCCAATCTTGAACCGCAGCAAACAGTGATGTATGAAATCGGATTGCAACAACAGCTCGGTGAAACAGTGGGCATCGATATCACCGGTTTTTACCGCGATGTACGGGACTGGGTTGGTGTCAGCGCTCCTTTCGAAACCGTAGGTGCAGGAGGACAAATCCTTTCGGGACGCACCTATTTTATTTATACCAATCGTGATTATGCCAATATTCGCGGCATCACGTTTTCCATGAGACAGCGTGTTTCTCCGTTATTCAATTATAGTTTTGATTATACTTTCCAGAAAGCGGAAAACAGTAATTCGCAGCCGGACGAAGAGTTCAACGCACGTCAGGACAACGATGAACCCACACGTTTAATCTATCCTGCAGATTGGGATCAGACTCATACTGTGAACGGCACAATACACATGGGTCGTGACGATTGGGGAGTTTCACTGCTCGGTCGCTATGGTTCCGGCAAGCCGTATACACCGACAATTACCCGCGCTGTGCGGTTGGGCGCAAATGCGAACCTTGCATTTACACAAAATTCGCGACGTAAGCCCAATGATATCACATTTGACTTACGCGCTTTCAGGGCGATTCGCTTTGCCGGTTTGCGTGTTGCATTTCAGCTTAATGTCTATAACTTATTCGATCGCATGAATGAATATGATGTTTATGGTGATACCGGACGTGCGACGATTTCGAGCACGCACAGGCAGGTTAGACAGGCTAAGGAAACCGGAGCGTTGGAAAACAATACTGCTGAAGAATATCTGGCGCAACCCGGCAGATTTTCAGCGCCTCGCGAAATACATTTTGGTATTCAGATTGATTTTTAAATAAAGAGGAATCGATAATGAAAAAAATTATTGGAATTTTAATAATTGCGATTTTCTTACCTCTGTCGTTGCCGGCACAGCATGTCCCCTCGGAAGAACGTGTCGATTTTTCATTCAGGCGAAAGACGGATATCGCAGCGAATCTGGTTCGAACCAGTGTGTTTAACCGGGTGATTACCGGACGAGAAGGTGGAGGTAATCCGGATCAGATTCCTTATGAGTGGCCTAAAAATTCCGGCAAAGACTATATGGCATTAACTTCGCTGATGGTCGGCGGTGTTGCCACAACAGCAGATGGTACACAACTCAGAATATTTGAAGCAGGTCTCGGTAAAGGAGAAAGCCCTGAAGGTGAATCATGGGATTTCAATCCTATCCCTGAATATTTAAATCCAGATTCTCCTGATATTGCAAACCAACTGGATCAAGATTCCTGGCCTAATTTCTGGCCCGATAAAATGGATGATCCCGTGGATCCGGGTTGGGCTGGTTCATGGAACGGATTATTCGGGAAAAACCAGTTCAATGCGGATCAGGAATTGTTTTTCCGGGCTGGTGATGATCACTATGATAAATTTGACTATTTCCCGGATTCAACTGATCTGTCCAGGCGTGGCATGGGACTGTTGATCGATACCCGTGTTTTACAATGGTCACAGGTGCTGATTCAGGATGTGACCTTTATCTTGCATTTCTTCATGAACGATGGTGACAAAGACCTCGAGCGGTTCGGAACCAGCGTGCTTTTAGCCGATCTAGTTGGCGGTGACGGTGATTCCGATGATGATATTGCGTTCTACGATCTACGCGAAGAAATTGCCTGGTCGACAGATTCTCCGCCATTTATCGGAAATGAATTCTTCGGCGACGATCCGGTTGGCGTGGTTGCCACTACATTTCTGGAAACACCGGGCAATGAACTGGATGCCATGGATAATGATTTCGACGGAGAAGATGGCAATCCAAAAGTGACAGAAGCGATGCTGGTCGGCGAAGATCCTGCAAATGGAATCGATGATAATGGTAACGGACTCATCGATGAAAATAAACGAAATACACCTTTCGATGATGTAACAGGATCCGGACCAGGTTCGGCTTACAGGGATTACATCGACAATGATAATGACGGCGAAACAGGAAGTCCCACGGTTACGGCGGAAATGCTGACCGGCGAGATTCCGGGAAATGCCATTGATGATAATGAAAACGGAATCATAGACGAAGGCGAGGAAGATGTCGGGCTTTTCTTCGCCGATGGAATCGATAATGATGATTCCTATTTAATGGATATGGGAATCAATCACGGAGAAGACGGCAGTCCGCAAGTAACTCAGGAAATGGTCGATGCAGCAGATGACCGGGGAAGATATTCCGTTCCCGGCACAAACATTGTTTTAAACGATTTAGGACCCGAAGATATTGGTAAAGCGTATGCCGATGGAGTAGATAATGACGAAGACGGTGCAGTCGATGAGGGAATCGATGAGGGCATCGATGAAATGATCGACGAGAGCAGAGATGACGGAATTGATAATGATGGTGACTGGAGCGCCTTGACCGATGATGTTGGACTGGACGGTGCAGCAGGCAGTGGCGATAAGGGCGAGAATGACGGCAAACCGACATCCGGTGTGGGCACAAGTTTTCCCGGCGAGCCGAATATCGATAAAACCGATGTTTCCGAAAGCGATCAGATCGGCTTAACAAATGCACAATATTCGCCTTCGGACGGCTTCACGGTCACTAATGACGCCGGTTCATATCGCGTCTATTTAACTCCGGGTTCATTTTATACAACCCAGCCACAGGCGAGCGATTTTAATTTATTCATCGGTTCAGGGCTTTTCAAGCTGAGGTCCGGAGCAACGGAGCGAATTTCCATGGCTGTTGCGATGGGAATCGATACGACCGATGCCAAAACAAACCGCAAGAATGCGCTGACGGCGTATGAATCGGATTATCAATTCGCTCAGGCGCCATTCACTCCACGGTTGACAGCAGTTCCGGGAGACGGCAAGGTAACTCTTTATTGGGATGATAGCGCTGAAAACTCATTTGATCGTTTTCTGAATCGGCTGGGCGAAAATCCCAATGATTTCGAGGGATACCGTTTATATCGCAGCACCGAATCAGCATTCGAAGATCCCAGGGAGATAACCGATGCCCAGGGTGTACCTGTTTATAAAAAACCATTAGCGCAATTCGATCTGATCGATGAATGGGAAGGAATTCATCCGGTGTCCACGGAAGACGGCGCTCATTTTTATCTTGGGAGTAATTCCGGTCTGCAGCATACGTATGTGGATTCTTCCGTAGTTAACGGTCAGCGATATTTCTACCTGTTGCGCTCCTTCGATTATGGTCTTGTTGCTGCCGGCGAAGTTAATCAGGGAATTATCCCCACGGAAAGCCCGTTTCAATTGATTAAGACATCCAGCGGTGATTTTGTTTACGGACCGAGCGTTGCCATTGCGACGCCAAATCCGCCTGCCGCAGGATATATCGAACCTTATCTGGAAAAGGGAATCGAACATGTTTCCGGAGCCTCATTTGCAGAAGTTGATGTGAATATTCTCGATCCCTCCACTTTGAAGGGAGGACAAACCTACCGCATTACTTTTGAAGATACATTGAAAATCGATCCGCGCGGCATTGTTTCGGATACATTAACCACGAAAAATTTTACGTTGGCGTACGTAAATCCGGATGGCAGCGCCGGTGATACATTAATCGATCGACAGGAAAATTTCGAACAGACAGATATTGTGATCGACGGATTCAATTTGTCGTTCGATAATGTGGAACAGGTTCGACCGGATAACCGAAATTCGTTTTGGAATAGTGATACACTCGGAACAAATCCTGACAGCCTGCATCCATATGAATTTCGTGTATTTGTTCAGGGATTTGATAAGGGAGAAAAGGTACCGTATGATTATGATATTGTTTTTGGCGGACCTGCCAGCGGTCAATCTGTCGAACTGAATTTTGGCGGAATTCCGTTTAGTCCCACCCCTGTTAATTTTCAAATTTTCAACAGGACATTAAATAAAGAAATCGATTTTGCATTTTTTGATGCGGATCCGACAGGTAGTACTGAAGAATCGGCATTTTTCACCCGTACGAAATTTGTGAAGGATGCTATCGTTTTTGTTGAAGAAATCGATGGTGAACCAACGGTTACCTGGCTGGTCACGTTTGCCTCTGTGTTCAATCCTGCTTTTCGTAATCCTCAGGAAGGCGACGTATTGCATCTGTCGACCGAAAAACCATTTTTAAGTGACGATGTATATGAATTTACAATCAAGGAATCCTCGATTGATAAACAAATAGCAAAATCGAATCTCGATGATATCCGGGTTGTTCCGAATCCTTATGTGGTCAGTGCGCGTTGGGAGCCTCTGAATCCATATCGCAGCGGTCGTGGTCCGCAGGAGATTCATTTCAATCATTTACCGCAAAAATGCACTATTCGAATCTTCACAGTCACCGGTGAGTTAGTAAGAACAATCGAGCATGATTCAATTGCGGAAGATGGCACTGCTATGTGGGATCTATTGACAAAAGATCAACTCGCGGTCGCTTATGGGATCTATATCTATCATGTAGATGCACCGGGAGTCGGAGAAAAAATCGGGCGATTGGCTATCATTAAATAGGTTAAAGAGGAGTTACCATGGAAAAGAAAATATATTGCATAATATTGGTAATATTCGTAGCACTCACACAGATTACGTTTGCACAGAACGTGAGCAAGGTGGGGACGACTGCTGCCAAATTTTTGGGAATTCCGGTCGGCGCCCGGGCAACGGCGATGGGAACGGCATTTGTATCGATTGCCAACGATGCCACTGCCACATTTTGGAATCCCGGCGCTCTCAACCTGATAAGAAAGCCGGAAGTGCATATCTCACATGCGGAATGGTTTGGCGGACTGTCGTTTGATTTCGGATCCATAGCATATCCCCTGGGAATAAACGGTTCGTTTGGAACTGCTGCTGTCAGTTATACCATGCTTACGATGCCGGAAGAGCTGGTTACCACTGTTGACGATCCGGACGGCGAATTCAGCGGAAAATTCGATGCCGGTAGCTATGCCATTGGTATCAGTTATAGTAAGTCTTTGACGGACCGTTTCGCTATTGGCGGAACCATGAAATACATTGTGGAACGGATTTATAATTCCAAAGCCACCAGCTTTGCCATCGATCTGGGAACGATATACGAAACACCTTTTAAAGGCGTCCGGCTGGGTGTTTCTATTTCCAATTTCGGACCCAAGATGCAAATGGACGGTGAAGACCTCATCGTGCAAAAAGATATCGATCCGACCATCGCAGGAAATAACGAAAGCATCAATGCTTTATTGCTGACAGACAGTTTTGACCTACCCCTTTTGATGCGGATCGGAATCTCCTGGGAGATGATCAAATCGGATTTCAACCGGCTGACATTTGTCGTCGATGCTATGCATCCCAATGATAATACGGAAAGCATGAGTCTGGGAGCCGAGTATAGTTTCCTGAATGAATTGTTTTTCCTGCGCGGTGGCTATAAAAATTTGTTTTTAGAGAATAACGAAGGTCGCTTCACATTAGGTTTTGGAGTGAGCCATATGTTTGGCGCATCTGATTTTAAATTCGATTATGCATTCAGTGAATTCAAACATTTGCAAAATGTTCATCTTTTTTCACTGGGCGTTACTTTTTAGGAAGTTTAATTTGATCTGATGAAACGGGAGATTATGTTGCATTCGATCTTTCGACATCAATAATAAACACAATAAACTATAAATAAAAAACTAAGGAGAGTTACTTATGAAGCAAAAATTGTTATTGGTTTCCCTGCTAAGCATCATTATGTTGGCTGGTACCACCGCATTTGCTGACAATGTGACATTCAAAGTCGATATGTCCTATTTGGAATCTGTCGGCTTGTTTGATCCCGCAACCCAGGGTGCAGCAATTCGCGGTAGCATGACCAACTGGCACGATTCCCCGGAAAACCTGCCGGATTGGACTCTTGCCGATGACAATTCCGATCTCGTTTATGAAGGGACATTAGACGTTGGCACAACGACCCCGATTCAATATAAATATGTTGTATATGATCTTGGAACGACAACTGTTTATTGGGAATCAGGTGATAACCGGCGGTTACAGTTGACCGGCTCAGACATTGAATTGGATCCTGTTGTGTGGGAAATCGAAGTTACATTTCAAGTCGATATGACCCGAGCTGAACGATTGGGAATTTTTGATCCCGATTCGAACGGCGTTTCGCTGCGTGGTAACTTCACAAGCTGGAACGACGATCCGAATACGCTGCCGGATTGGGCATTGACAGATGAAGACATGGACATGATTTACAATGGCACATTTGTAAATCTAAATCCTCCGGAGCTTGCTTATAAATATGTTATCACGGATACGGGAACAACTCTGTTAAACTGGGAGGATGCAATCGCCAACCGGGAAGATACGCTTACAACAGTTGAAGACGTTACATTCGAACTCGCGTTCTGGGACAGCATTCCGCCACCGGAAACCGCAATTACCGCAAATGTGTTATTTCGCGTGGACGTGACTCCGTTGCTGGAGCTCGACGCTTTCGATCCCACACTGGGTGATACGCTGCAACTTCGAGGGGAATTCAATGGCTGGAGCGATTCTGATCCTGAAAATTCGATCATGCGTCAATCTCTGGTTTCGCTGACGCAGTACGAATTGACAGTGCCTATTACTGCGGTAGTGGGACAGGCATTGCCTTATAAATTCTTCATTAGTTATGATGACCAGGGCGGAACCCGCGACGTCCCGGAAAGCGGCTGGGAAGAGCCGGCATCAACCGGTGGCGCCAACAGGTTCTATGTTTTTGGCGAACAGGAGCAGCAGACTG
>WJJN01000600.1 GCA_014729735.1 Candidatus Zhuqueibacterota bacterium | reverse complement strand
TCGAAATACGATCCGTTTCCGAAATCCGTATACTGACGTTCTGAATTTGTTGCAGGTTGAATTGCTCCGTCGTTACAGGCAATCGAAAGATAATGAGGATGAGGCAACGCGTTATGCCCTTTATCTGAGCATTAACGGGATTGCGGCGGCGATGCAGAGTACGGGTTAGTTCAAGGTTCCCGAAAAACAAAAATTTCGGGAATCTGATTTTCAATTAACATTTCCCCAACTATATAAAAAGTAAATGAATTGAATTATGCTCACCATAAAATGCGCTGGCTGTAAATCTAAATTATGGAAATATGAGAAGTTGGGACGCGGTGAAGTATTACGCTGCTATAAAAAGCGCATTCAAAAAATATATGGAATGAATGTTTCCGGTGATAAAATTGTTTGCAAATGCGGCAATGTAATCGGGATTGATAAAGGCGGACATATCAAAATGATCGGCAGGGCATTTACATATAGCGGAACAAAACAAAATAAATGAATCATGCAAGGAGTTGAAGATGAACAAGAGCAATCATGTTATTATGGGAATCCACATTCAGGACCGGGTGAAACAGGCGCCGGAAGTACAAAAATTATTAACCGATTATGGCTGTTATATTAAAACACGCCTCGGTTTGCACGAGGCGGATGATGATGTGTGCGCGGCAAATGGATTGATCCTGCTGGAATTGGTTGGAGATCAAAGCAAAAGTGATGATTTAGCAGCCAAATTAAACAGCTACGATGGTGTGGATGCACAGAAGATGATTTTCGTGCATGATTGATACGAATGTGTTTTAATCAAAGAAAAGGAATCATTCTGGATCCAAAAACAGCAGTGGATTCAGAATGATTTTTTATTTTACAGATTTATAGTTCTACCGAAGTCTTCAATTCTTTCTCACTTTCATGCCGCTCGATTGCCAGTTGGATGAGACGATCGATCAATTCTTTATACGGAATGCCGCTGACTTCCCACAGTTTGGGATACATGCTGATTTTGGTAAATCCCGGAATGGTGTTAATTTCGTGAATCATAACTTCATCATCCTTTTTGCGCAAGAAACAATCGACGCGCGCCATGCCTTCACAGCACAATACTTTAAATGCTTCTACCGCACGCTGCTGGAATTTTTTTATCAAATGATCCGGCAGATCTGCGGGAATGACAAGCTTTGCGCCAGCCTCATCGATATATTTTGCTTCGTACGAATACCACTCGTGCTGTGGAATTACCTCACCCGGCAGTGATGCAATAGGATCTTCATTTCCGAGCACTGAACATTCTATCTCCCGTCCCTCGACATATTCCTCGATCAGAATTTTATTATCGTAATTAAAAGCATCGCGAATCGCTTCTTCAAATTG
This sequence comes from Candidatus Zhuqueibacterota bacterium, assembly GCA_014729735.1. Lineage (GTDB taxonomy): Bacteria > Zhuqueibacterota > Zhuqueibacteria > Thermofontimicrobiales > Thiofontviventaceae > Mariaggregatimicrobium. Next base: position 13,144 of record WJJN01000600.1, on the reverse strand, counting down.
ATCGAAATCCTTCACCTTGCTGATTCCGACAGATGAACCGAGATTCGCCGGCTTTACGAAGAATGGCAATCCGAGCCGCTCGACCAGTGCATTGAAATTGATCGATTCTATTTCCTTTTTATGAAAAACCAGAAAATCCCCAATCGGCAATCCGGCATCGCGCAGCAGACGCTTCATCACGTCCTTATCCATTCCCACTGCAGAACCTAAAACACCGGCGCCGACGAAGGGTACATCTGCGAGTTTCAAAAATCCCTGAACTGTCCCGTCTTCGCCAAATGTCCCGTGCAGCACCGGAAAAATCACATCCAGCGGACCGGCAGACTGATTGCTCGTCAGTTTGACAAGTTCATTTTTTTCTGCACGGGGTACCAATGTCACTTTTTCGCTGGCTTTATTTAGCGCGATCAGCTTTGGATTGTCCGCGTTCAATAAATAATTGGAGGATTCATTCAAATGCCACTGTCCGCTTTTATCGATTCCGATAAGCACGACCTCATATTTTTCCTTATCAATAGCATCCACGACATTTTTTGCCGATTGCAGTGAAACTTCGTGCTCTGCTGATTTCCCTCCGAATAGAATTCCGACCCGAATTTTTCGATCCATTGTTTCCTCCATAGATATAAGCTGATCCTTTTATGAGTTTGATGTGTCTTTTAAAGCATCCCAGCTTGTTAATTTGATATTCTGCTTTTCAATTAATTTGCGTGTTTCATCATCCGTAAATATGGAGAAATCATATTCGCGATTATAGCTGAAGTCTGTCAAATTTCTCAATTCTTCGTCATCATATCCCGGATGTATGATGATCTGTGACAAACCAACAGGTAGCTGCTGAATGACGCGATAGTACGTCAGTTTGCGCACATCGAATGATTCGTTTTGATGAATATCTTCCATGAACAGAAAATCCAGAAAAGGCAGATCGATTTTAGTCAATCTTTCCAAATCTTCACTATTTAATGGCAAATTTCGTGATTCAATCATTTTTTTTGTAAATTCATTCGGCTTCAAAAGCATCGGAATCAGATCGTATTCCTGCGCCAACTCGATATAGCTTTGCAAAAATTTGGTATTCAGAAAAATTGTTCCCTGATGCGAATCGATATGAGATGGTTTCAATCCCATTTCAAAAAGTCGTTCTATCTGCGACCTGATTTCTGTTCTCACATCCTCGGGAGTTGCATTAACAGCAAAATCCGTCACTGTTTCCAGTAAAGATCCATCGGCATTAACCAGGCTGGATACTTTATCCGGCGAAGAAACCGGTTTCCAAGGAGATTGCTCGTACATGCAATTCAGCGTTAAATGTACACCGACATCAGCCTGCGGCATCTTTGTGAGCTGCACGGCGATTTCTTCGAAATAGGGCGTGGGCGCCATTAAACTGGTGCTGGTCACGATGCCTTTATTCAATGAATCGATGATTGCCTTATTTACGGACCGGCACAATCCGCCGTCATCCGCATGGATGATGAGAGAACGTCTATTTGTTTCTAAATTCATTTGATCTCCCGATCGATCTTCTAATCGATTAATGTTGAACAAGCTTAAAATTTTCAATTATTTTGTTTTTTACGGGTTGAAATCTTTTTGTGATGAACATTTCATGAACCAAAAGTGTAGAAAGCAGACCAATGAAAATCATATTGTCACGCTCACTGGCTAGATTACCTTCTGCCCGTTTCCACTTTTCCAAAAAGCGATTTAAAATATTCGGTTGAAAATAAAGCTCGCTCCCATTCGATTTGAAGATCTGTTCTACATAATTACTATTATCGGCAGAATAAAAGCATTTTGCAACAGGTGCACGATAAGGCTGCTTCGATCGCTGGCTGACTTCCGGCGGCAATAAATGCCGCATGGTTTTTTTAAGAATATATTTCTCATTCATCCGGCGCAATTTGTATTTCGGCGGAATCTTCGAACAAAATTCTACCAGCCTGTGATCCAGAAATGGAAAACGACCTTCCACGGAATTTGCCATTGCCATTCGATCTCCCTGCGATGAAAGCAAATAGCCGGACATGAATAACGAAATTTCGATATACTGCGCTTTGCTCAACGGCGACCATTTTTCGAATCTCTCCGGAATATGTTCCAGAAAATCATCTACTGGCTCATAGCCATCACATTGTGCTGTAAAATCCGGCGAGAAAAACTTCGAGAACTGCTCGTAATTCCGCCAGCGTACCAGATGTGAATATGCCGGATGATTGATTTCCCCCAATTTGTATGCGAAGAATTGCTCGGTAAAGCGCCGGATTTGCGGTGACGAAACACTGAGATAAGGATATAATTTTTGGAGCAGCAACGGTCGCCGCGGACTATTCGGATATTTATGCCAGAAATGGCGGATGATATTTTCTTTGAAAATATTGTAGCCACCTAAGAACTCATCGGCACCTTCGCCGGTAAGTACAACCTTGAAATTATTCCTTCGAACCAGATCCGATAATAACATCAACGGTACCGGGGCAGTACGCAGGATCGGCTTTTCGGTAAACCAGATAGTTTGCGGAAAATTCTCAGCGACGGATCTGTTGGAAATCGGCTGATCCCGGTGATCGGTTCCCAAATGGTTTGAGACAGCGATCTGGTACCTGCTTTCATCAAAAGACTGTTCTTCAAAACTGATAGAGAACGTTTTCATCGGGTTGTTCGTGTAATTCATAATAATCGCCGATATAACCGAAGAATCCAGTCCCCCGCTGAGATAAGCGCCTACCGGCACATCGGCTCGCAACCGTATTAGAGATGCATCGACCAATAATTCAGTGAAATTCTCTGACCAATACGAAAATGGTTTGTCCTCATAATCATCGGCTGGCGGAAATGATAATTCCCAGTATCGTTGAATCTGAATATTCCCATCCTTCAAAATCAGATAGTGCGCCGGCGGCAATTCCCGAATATTTTTGAATATCGTATCCGGATAAAGAGTCGTCCAAAATGTGAAAATCTGGCTCAATGCAAATGGATTAATAGCAGGCGTTATTCGGTGATCCTGAAAAATTGCCTTTATCTCAGAAGCGAAAATGAAGCGCTGTTGATCATAAAAATAAAATAGCGGACGAATCCCGAGTCTATCCCGTGCAATGAACAGCTCGCGGCTGGATTTGTCCCAAATGGCAAACGCAAATTGTCCGTTTAGCCGTGATAGTATTTCAGCGCCATATTCTTCGTACCCGTGCAAAATGACTTCCGTATCAGAAGTCGTGGCAAAATGATGACCTTTTTTGATCAATTCTTTCCGTAATTCTGGATAATTAAAAACTTCGCCGTTGTAAATGATCCACAGTGTTTTATCTTCATTGTGAATCGGCTGGTCTCCGGTGTTGAGATCAATGATGCTCAATCTCGCATGTCCGAGACAGGCGTGATCATCATTGTAAATTCCGAATTCGTCAGGTCCGCGATGCCGGATAGCGGAAATCATCTCTTTCATGAGATGAATGTTCTCTTCCGGTCTATTTTGATCGATTATACCAGCAATTCCACACATATTCACTCCCTTGGTTGTCGGATATAATGTATGCAAAAATATATCGATTGTCAAGATTATTTTGATATTAAGCTTACCCTAAATTTGACAATATAGTAAATAATTCAAAGAACATGCCGATAATTTAAGCGAAAACCTATTTTGGAAATAAATGGAGAGACCATGCATAAAGTTCTCATTGTGGATGATGATCCCAAAATCTGTCATTTATTCCAGGTAACTCTTGGAAAAGCAGGATATGAAATGATAGTTGCGCAAACTGCACAGCAGGGTTTAGAGATTGCCCTTCAGCAACGCCCGGATGTGATTATCTCGGACTATATGATGCCGGATATGAATGGCGTTCAATTTTGCAAAGAAGTGCGACGGCAGAAAAGCATTGCGTCCACGCCGTTTATCGTGATCACGGGGCGAGGAACGAGGCGCTTAAAAACCGAGGGACTTAGCAGTTTGTTTGATGACTATATCGAGAAACCTGTGGATCTGGGATTTTTAGTCGCGAAAGTTAATGCTGTTATAAGACGCCGGCGCGAAGACTTTCTTCGGGAGAAAAAAAATGCGAGTCGTGTAAAAACAATCATTACGACACTTGTCATTGTTATTATCGTTGCAACCAGTTTTGCTTCGGGATACAAAATAATGCTAAATTCAGAAAAAAAGGAGGTTGCCCGATTAGCAAAATTAAAAGAAAAATATGATAAACGAATTATCGCTCTGGAAAATCAGTTGGATTCGCTGGGTTGGGAACTGGATGATCTGGATTTTAACCGACTGAATCAGGAGTTGAACCATCTCATCCGTAAGGCGAAAAAAATTTCCAGAGAACTTCCTGAAGAAAAAGAGCGGGATTTGATTATCCGCGGGATCAAACAGGTGATGGCGGAATTTGGGGAAGAAAATTATATAGTGCCGCCTCTGTTTGCATCGGAAGTGGCTAAAATGATCCGATATTTCAGTGGTCCAAAACGGATTCACATGAAAAAGAATCTGCAACGAAGTAAGGAATATCTGCCCATGATACGACGTGTTTTCAGAGAAAAAGGACTACCCGAAGTACTGGCGTACATTGCAATGGTCGAAAGCGGTTTCAATCCAAATGCGTATAACCAGCGCTCCGGAGCTGCTGGAATGTGGCAATTTATGCCGCACACAGCTCGTGAATATGGCTTGCGCGTCGATCGCTACAAGGATGAACGCAGCGATCCATTCAAATCAACTCTCGCAGCACGGGAATATTTAATTGACCTGATCGGCATTTTTGGCAAAGAATCATTCATGCTGGCGCTCGCATCGTATAACGTCGGCGATGGCAAAGTTCGGCATCAGTTGAAAAAACTGTATAATCCTTTTGAAGAGCGGGATTTCTGGTATCTTTTCCGCAAAAGAGCCCTGCCTCAGGAAACCCGTGAATACATTCCCAAAGTAATTGCTTCGATTATTATTCATAGGAATGCCGATAATTTCGGTTTTGGCAACAACTTAAATGGATTGCAGACAAAGAGCTAATAAAACCAACTCAATTATAAAAAAATAAATCTGTAAAATGACTTAATTGAAGGTAATATATTATCAATGGAAGTGCCTGTGAGTCACTAAATAGTATTGTCAGTGCACCTTATTACTTAAAACGTTCATCTGTTACGATCAAAATGACTAAAAGTGCAGGAAAAACCGTCTGGCGATTATGGCACCCTGATTGCAGTTATGAGTACCAAATAAAAACTTTTTGTAAATATTCAATTTAATCTTGATAAATTGAATAATATTTTTATCTTAAAACAATTCTCTGACTTCCTTATTTGCAAAAAGAACTGCACGAAATTCAACAGTGATCGAGTTAGCATCATGGAAAACACAGCATTTTGCAAAGATGTTAAAAAGTACCTGAACTATTGTATCGAGTCTAAGGAAATCCCTCTTGACCTGCAAAACGACCTGATTAACTTGTTTATCGAAAAGCTTGGCAAAGAACTTCGTAAAAAGAATTTTTCCGAGAACGATATCGAAATAATAATGATGCTTTTCAAGGATACCAAGGAAGCTTACGACACTATCGATTATTATTCGTTTGATAATAAACTCGTTAAAACTCTAAAGTTTATTTCAACCTTATATACAACGTGTGTTTGTGTCAGTATTTTTCAGGATTCGGCATTTCTCCGTAATCTGATAAATTTAGCTTTCATGGATTATTCCAATCTGGAAAGAGTTCGACCGATCAGCGATTTTCGAAATTATTTTGACAAAGAGAAATATAAGGAATACAATGATCTCACCTTAGCGTTGAAGGAAATTCACATTATCGAATATCAGGGAGAGAAATACAAGAACGGCGGTTTTTCCGAGAAACATGAACGAATTCGTTCAACGTTGAATAGGATTCTGATAAAAAACTCGAAGGACAGAGAGTATTGGAATGAAAAGTATTGCGAGACTTTTACGGCATTGTGCCGCAAAAAAGACGTATTGGAATTAGCGCTTGTCGAACGTTACGTGTTATTGAAATTTCTGGATTATTATCCAAAGTCATATTTTACAAATAGAGATAAACGCAATATTTGTGAGGAATCGTTGATTGTTCATTCTCGCATTGCGGAACGTCTCGGATTTTATTGGGCGAAGTGGCGACTTGAAGACAGCGCATTTAAGCATTTAAATCCTGAAGAGTTTAACCGCATTGCCGACCAATTGAAAAAGACACGGAAACAGCGTGAGGAATTCATTGAAACAATGAAAAAAGAGCTTTATGCTTTTTTCAGAAGCAACAATTTGAATGAAGCTACTAAGGGAAAAAAAATATTAAATGCTATTAGGGTTCAATTGAAACACCTGAATCTTAATGCAGACGATAAGACAACCATCAGCCATTTAAATTGTTATATTGAATACCTTCTGGAAGACTTGGAAGCGTTTTATAATGATTGGGAAAAAGATAAGCCAACGAAGGATAAAGGAACCTTATGGAGAGAACGTACTCTCAAGAAGGTTCGAAGTATAAAGAAGTTTATGGATGAATCCACTCTGCCTGAGTCATTTATGGAGATATTGGATACTATAGAGAGAAGTTTGAGGAGCCTTAAATTAGTGGAGATTCGTTCCATTACGGGCAGACCGAAGAACATTTACAGCATTTATCGAAAGGAAAAAGAACGAAATATAAAGGTGGATGACCATCCGGATTTAATCGGAATGAGATTGATCTTGAATCCTTCAAAGTTCAACGAACTTCGAATAATAAAAAATAATTATCACAACAGTGATAGTAAATTTAATATTTTCGATTTTATGTGCTGCTATAATGCGAGGGATTTATTATTGACTAAATATGGACCGAATTTAATAACAAAAATTATTAAAAAAGTAAGCGGTTCGAATATTCGACCGTTTCCAAATCTGATCAAAGAAAAAGATTTCATATCAAAACCGAAATCCAACGGTTATAAAGCGTTGCATCTGGTATTTAAAACGAAAAATCGATCATATCCATCAATAGAAATACAGATAATGGATAAAACTATGGAGGAGACAGCGGAATTCGGGATTGCCGCACATTGGGTTTATGAAAAGCATAAAAGGTCGAAAAAAAATGGCAATTCTATCTGGAATTACTTTTATAAAAAGCTGCTAAATATGTCTGTTGATAGAATAAATGTTTTAACCCCGGAACTTGATGTATTGCACTTTCCAAAAGAGACCACTGCTCTCGATTTTGCCTCTAATACGGATTTGAAATCAGGACAGCGCTGTACCGGTGCAATAGTCAACAATATAGAAGTGAAAATCGATACAAAATTAAACGATGGCGATATGGTTAAATCTATGTCTGTTTCTCCTCAGGAATATTGGCTCAAAGTGGTAAAATAGTGACGTGACTTTTATTATATCAGATAATTTGAATGGAGCGTAAAAAGTTACAGTTAATAAATTTTTTTATTGCTTTTTGAACCAGAAAATCTTACTTTATACAAGAGCCTTTCAACGAGATTAACACATCATTTATTTCCACAATTCATAAAATAGATCTACCAGGTAAACATCAGAGGCAGTCTCCGTATTTTCCAAAAAGACAGGAGGGAAAATGGGACAAAGTGTGAACCCTGATAATCCGGTTTTTGGGCTTGCCGAGCATATATTCAACGCAAGTCGAATGTCGGAAGAAGAATATGATTTAAGGACATTTCCTCACTTTATCTCGACAAGTTACTGGAACGATAATTCTTATTTTTGGGTAGGGCAAAACAGATTGGCGCAGAATTGGGTAGATGAATACGCCAGTAAACTTACACATGAAACAGGAAGATCTATTTCAGAAAAAAATATTCGTGAAGTAAATCAATATATCGTCTCTCAGGGGAAGATCGAGCGAGCACGTTGTTATATCCTCGCTGAATTGAATTTCGAAGCAGCTAAACGCTATAATGAGAATACAGAGTTGATTCGCACATGTGGATTTATGCTCATCAAGAGAAGCCTTGGTATCATATTCCCGGAAGCTGTTCTGAAAGTTATCGACACGCTGTTGCCAATCCTGAAAACAAATTGTTCGCGGGAGGAGGAAGTTTTATTATATAGCTGGCAGGCAAAAGCTCACCGATATATGTGTTCTTATGATTTGGCAACCAAATATTATGAATTGGCAAAACAAAAAGCCGAGGAAATAGAGGATGAAAATCTAGTAGCATATCAAATCTATATGCTTGGAAAGATGTACTGCAACTATAATCAGCATCCGGAGGAAGGATTAGCGTGTTATAACAAAGCGCTTCAAATATACCGGAAAATCGGTGATAAAAAATTTGAAGCTGCCTGTCTGGATGATATCGGCAATTTCTATAGTCATTACATAGAAGATTTCGAGCTTGCCAAAAAATATTTTAATGATGCTTTAGCCATAAATCGCAAAATGGATAATGACGCCGGAATAAGCCGCAATCTCTGTCACCTGGCAATGTTATACTTCAGTAATCGAAAATTCGACGACGCAAAAAAAATGCTACTTGGGGGCATTGAAATATTGGAGCAAAATGTCGAGCAGCGCCGCGGTCTGGGTATACGGTACGGACAACTGGCGCTTATGTATTTAAAGGAAAAAAATATCGATAAAGCGTTCGACTTGATGGCAAAGGCGTTATTCATAAATCGGGAATTCAATGATCGTCCGTATGCGGCTAAAAATCTACTCAATCTGGCGGAGATATATTTTGTACAGGAAAAATTCAAAGAAGAATTAGTTATATTAAATAAAGTGTTGGAAATTTGTCATGATAATCGCTCAGGCAATGAGTATTCACGTTATCCGGATTTGGAGATGGAATGTTATAATAAATTAGGCGCACTTTACCACAAAGCCGGAAATTATAAAAAGGCGTATGAAAGCTATTTAATTGCCCAGGACCTAATCACGAAGGTAAGAAAGTCGTTAATTGAAAACGAACCGTCCAAGAAGAAGGAAAAGATTACCAGGGAAGTCGTCCAGATCTACCATTTCTTGTTGAAGCAGTATAACAACAAGTTACAGGAGTTCAACAGGATTATTCGGTCTACTTTGGAGCTTTATCATAAAGAACTCAGCGGCGAAAAAGAACCGGATTTAAAGGCGAGACTTGCAAAGGAATATAATATTCAAAATATTGTTGGGCGCAGCGAGAAATTATTAACGCAACTGGAATATGGTTTGCGCGCTGCGAAGACAAATGAGCCGGTGTTGCTGCTGGGCGAAACAGGCGTTGGAAAAGAAGTCTTTGCATTGGCGATTCATTTGAATAGCGAAAGAAAATGCCATAATAGAACGCCCGAGGAAAGCTTTTTGGCGGTTAATTGCGGCGCAATTCCGAAAGATCTGATCGAAAGCGAGTTGTTCGGGCACGTAAAGGGCGCCTTCACCCATGCTACATCAGACAAGAAGGGGCTTATTGAAGTTGTGGATGGCGGAACCATCTTTCTTGATGAAATCGCTGATATGCCGCTCAACGCCCAGGTAAAATTGCATCGATTTTTGCAGGAACGCGAAATTCGTAAAGTCGGCAGCCTTGATGTGCAGCTTGTGGATGTACGAGTAATTGCCGCTACCAATAAAAATCTGGAAGAAGAAATCGAAAAAGGAAATTTTCGGGAAGATTTATTTTACCGGCTTAACGTAATCCCGATTCAAATTCCCTCGCTTCGAGAACGTCCCGAGGATATTGATGCATTGATTGACTATATTTTGGCAAAAAAACTGGGAGATGGCGAGAAGCCGACTTTTAGTGAAGATGCAATCCTTCAACTAAAAAAATATGCATGGAAAGGCAATGTGCGCGAGTTAGAGAGTATAATTGCCCGCTGCATCCGGGTGATCGACGAGGACAATCACATCGACGGCGATGACGTGCATAAGGCGATTCACCTGCTTCCACTGCGATCTAAAAAAATGAGCGGTGATTTTAAACAACCTGAATATGCACAGTGTATAGAGCTCGACGGTTTTGCTTCGCTTGGTATCCGGGAGATTCCACAGGAAGGAATTAATTTCCATGAACTGCTACGTGAGTTTGCGGAGAAAATGCTGCAAATATTTTGTGAACATAATAAGTGGTCCAGCTTAAAACAAATTTCCCAAATCACGAATATTCCATATGATAAGATGAAACATATCATTCGCAAAAAAGAGAGACGTATTATCATAAACAGGGTAAACATCTCTGATAAAAAGCCCCAAAATGGTCGAGAATAAAGATTATCGCAACAGAATATGTGTACTAAACTCGCTCTCTAACGATCTGCAAACATTTGGGGAAATAAGTCTTGCCGTCAGCGGCTCTATGGCTTATGGAATGGTTAGTTCCGATTCAGACATAGATCTAATTATAGTTATTCCTGCAGATGACCTCAACGATTTCCTCTTGAATCCTGAATTTCAGAAATATTTTTTTTGCTATTCCCGAACCGAAAAAGTTATTACGGATTTTACGAAAGGGCATATCGATGCTTTTTCTGTAAATGGAATCAAACAAGGCATTAAATTAAGTGCGTATATCTACAGCATTCAGTCGTTGCAAAAGATGTTGTTTCACAAAGTGCGTACTATAAAAATATCTAAAAAATATCAACTCTCTAAAATTAAAAACAGATGGTTTTCATTTGATCCGGCAGGGAACATTCATGCATTTTGCGGTATATATGCGGTCAACGGGGATGCACTTTTGCTGACCAGAGAATTAATTCACTTTTTTGATAAAACGTTTTACTGGGGACCGGATTTTGACAGAATTTTTATGAGCCGTTTTCTTGTCGATAACTATCAAGTTGTCACAATGATCCGTCTTGCAATTCGCTCTCTGATGAAATATTGTGCTGAAGACGAATTAAATAAAAGCAATCGTTTCTTAAACCGATTTTATAGAGTAAGGTACTTCTCTCAGGATATGAAACAGCATATTTTGTCCCATCTTTAAACCATGTATAATAGAGGTCATTGAGCACAAACTTTATTTGCTTACGGTTACTGTTCTCGAGTAAACGGTAATCATACCTGTGAAAATATTCATAATGATATCAAGAGCAGACTGTTCGGTTTTTATTTCATAATCAGTTGCTCCTTCTGCCATTGCCTGAGTATCCACTTCATTGAGTGGTACCAAGCCCCACAGAATGTACCATTGCCGGTTTTCGACTACGTCCGAGTATTCAGCGCCTTGACCGACCTTATGTACATGTGCAGCGCAGCCAAGCATCATTGATAAAATAATAACGATCAATCCAACCGAAATCGTTTTCTTCAACTAAATCACCTCCTTTCTCGAAATCTACTGCTTTTTAATAGAACCGATGGATGACTCAATGACCTCTATATAATCTGCATAAATTGATTTCGGTATAACATAATCTATTTGAAAAGAATTGCTCTCCGATTGGGGAATTATTAATTTAAACTGAATCATTATCGGATTGATAATCAGACTTTGATGAATCAGCAATCCATTGTGCAAAAAGCTGGTTTGTTTAACCTGTTTCTCATCGGTAGAATCACGAATCGCTTGTTGATAAATGTAAACAGAGCTATCTGAATTTGCCAGCACCGGTAGTTTGGATAAAATGCAGGCAAAGTGATTTTCTTCATTTAAAAATATTTGATGTGGTTCGATTGCAAATGGCGCAGATATCGTATTCAGCGTTTTGAACTGGTCTTTCACTTCGATCACTATGTCTTTGGGCATGCGGGAGCACCCTTTTGGCGGAGAAAAGACAATACCGAGTGTGCTGTCCTGATAGGGCGCTTCTAAAAGTGCTGGATCGACTTTGAAGCCAATTTGTTGTATTCCGTTTTTTCTGCTATCTTTTTGACTGTCACAACCGTAAATCATAATTATAAGAAGCAAAAACATTCCGCAATTGAAACATTTCATTTTAAGCCTTTCTATATTGATTCTTTTTTCAACTCACTCCTCCAAACAGGATCACGAAATATAAAACCAACGATAACTGCAAGAGAAATTAAACCATAAATTCCCAATCCAAATGAAAAAACCATATCCTCGGGCTTTACCACATAAGTCAATATAAAACTGTAGACGCTGTTAACGACTCCATGCATAAACGCTGCCAGCCAGATACTTCCTGTCTTCAAAACCGCATAGCTTTGAACGATTCCCCATAAAATGAAAAATACAATTCCCAGAGATAATCCAAGTATATTTGTCGGATATGTATGCATCTCGCGTAAAATAACAGGAAAATGCCAAACCGCTTAATGGCAATCCGATTATAGCAACAGCGATAAAAAAAACAATAAGCGCCGGGTAATAAAGAAAAGATGGAACGGGAACACTATAAATTTGTTCGCTGGTTCCTTTAAAGTTACCCATATTCAATAAAAGATTCAGTATGGCTTGAATTATAAAAAAGATCACAATCCCCAATATAATGCGTTGCCCGGTACCAATATTTCCCAGGTTTAAACCCGCCCTCTTAAAGGCATGTGAACCGGATTGGCTTGCGATGAAAAATATTAAAAGCGTCCAGAGTGTAAATAAAAGAGCACCAACGCCTTGAATAATTTGCCCTGAACCGGGTGATAAAACGGCTGTCAGTATGGGCAAGCCACAGAGGATTGTTATGATCAGGAATGCGTATAAAATCCAGCTCGGCTTTCCCTTATAAGTGCGGAAGTAAATGGGGCTGTCTTTAAATAGAAAAATCTGTAAGCTCAATGCGACAAAAGCCGGGACAAGCATGCCCCATGGATTCATCTCGAGATTGTGGTAAATATTCTCACTGCTGATAATAACAAGTAGCCAGTCAAAGCCCCATGAAAGCAAAAAAGTAAGTCCGAGAAAAAGAAAAATTCGACGATAATTGATTTGACCCAATTCAAATCTCCTTATTTTGAATGAAAGGTATCAAATTGTTAATTTTCTTTTAATAGACTTTTTGTAAAATACCGCTACGACTCAAATCTTCGGATGTGATATTATCTATATTCGCAGATGTGACTAATTCAATATTTTGGGACGCATAAACCTTATAGATGAGCTTGCTGCACCACAGCCGGTTTTTTTCAAAGCGTAATAACGGTTTGCTTAGTCCCAAAAATCTGGAAGGGATGTTTGTAATTAATCCGGCATGGTCTAATTTCTTGTGTTGATATTTTAATGCTTC
>WJJN01000599.1 GCA_014729735.1 Candidatus Zhuqueibacterota bacterium | reverse complement strand
AGGGCAAGCGAGCTGTCTCTCCAATTTACACATTCGGCGCTCCTGATCCTGAAGAAGCAGGATCTGTGCAAAACGATTCCGAACCGTATTTGCAGAATGATATGGATTTTATGATCCGGCTGAATATGCGCCACGTGCTTGTGGATTTCAAAGAAAAGGGATATTTCGAAACTTATGATGGCGAAAAAGTAATGTCAGATGATTTCAGGGGCGTTTATGTCGCCGGTGGAACAGAACCTTTGTCCTGGGAATTTGAATCATTGCCGCAGAAGCCGCACTTCAAACTTCGTGACCCGGATGGAGATGGTATTTATGAAGTCACTGTGCGTTTTAAGCAATTTCAAATGCTGGAGTATAATGCAGACGATTCAAGATGGGAATTGCAGCATGATGTCAGTCAATATCCGCGATATAAATCTGATATCGTGCTGAGCGATGCGCTTTACAACATGTCTCTTGAAGAACTGCAACTGGATATTCGTCCCGATGGCGCGTTCATGGCAGGCGCGAAATGGCCCGGCGTCTGGACACGGGATATCAGCTACAGCATTCTACTGTCCCTCGCAATGCTCAATCCCGATGCTTCTAAAAAAAGCCTGATGGCAAAAGTCAAAAAGGAGCGCATCATTCAGGATACCGGAACCGGCGGCTCCTGGCCCGTTTCCACGGATCGCATGACCTGGGCGCTGGCTGCCTGGGAAGTGTATCTGGTCACGGGCGATGGGGATTGGCTGAAAACCGCGTACCACATTATCAAGAATTCTGCGGAAGATGATTTGAACACAGCCTATAATCACGAGACCGGATTGATGTACGGCGAATCCTCATTTCTCGACTGGCGCGAGCAAACCTATCCCCGCTGGATGGATCCGAAGGATATTTACAGATCGCAAAATCTGGGCACAAATGCAGTGCATTATCAAACGTACCGCATTCTGGAAAAGATGGCAGCCATTCTCGGCGAACCGGAAACCGTTTTTGCTGAAACTGCAAAATCAATTCGAGATGGTATAAACAAATATCTCTGGATCGACGAGAAGGGCTTTTACGGACAGTATTTGTACGGAAGAAATTATCTGTCACTGTCGCCACGCTCGGAAACACTCGGCGAAGCGCTGACAGTGTTATTTGATATTGCAGATGAAAACCAGCAGCATTCGATATTCGAAAATACGCCGGTAATCGCATTTGGCGCGCCCTGCATTTTCCCTCAGATTCCCAATATCCCGCCGTATCACAATGACGGCATCTGGCCATTTGTGGTTTCTTACTGGACCTGGGCGGCTGCGCTGGCGCAGAATACAAATGCAGTGGAACATGGACTGGCATCGATTTACAGAGCCGCGGCATTGTTTTTAACCAATAAAGAAAATTTCGTGGCATCCACCGCGGATTTCATGGGCACGGAGATCAATTCCGACCGCCAGTTGTGGAGCGTCGCCGGTAATCTGGCGATGGTATATCGGGTGCTATTCGGTATGAAATTTACACCGGAGGGACTTTTATTCCAGCCTTTTATTCCAAAATCACTCGCAGGCACCAGCTCGTTAAATCATTTTGAATATAGAAATGCCAAACTTGATATCAAAATATCGGGCTATGGAAATCAGATAAAATCGTTTCGTTTCGACGGCGAGAAAATGGAGCAGGCATTCATCCCGAATAATGTGAACGGCAATCATTCCATTGAAATCGAAATGGCGAACAATGAGATCAAATCACCTGCAATTAATCTGCGGGAAAATACGTTTGCGCCGGAAACGCCGGTTGTAAAATCGAGCGCCGGAACTCTGAATTGGGAACCTGTCGATGGAGCCAGTACATATTTCATCTACAAGAATGGGAAACATATCCAAACCACTTCGGCGAATCACTATGAAATTCCCGAAACAGATGAATATTCGGAATATCAGGTGCTGGCAGTGGATTCCAGAGGATGGAAGTCATTTTTAAGCGAGCCTGTTGTTATCACCGGCGCAGCAGAGGTCATAACGATTCAGGCAGAAAAATTCGGCGCCCGTTCGGACACACGCTATCAGGGATATTCGGGCAGTGGATATATTCCGTTGGATAAAGAGGTGAATAATGAGATCCAATTTCCCGTCAAAATTGAAGCGCCAGGATTATATGCAATCGACGTCCATTATGCAAATGGCAATGGTCCGATCAATACGAATAATAAATGCGCGATCCGGACGCTTTCGATGCATGGTGAGCGCGTGGGCGCAGTTATCATGGCGCAGCGTGGGATTGAGCAATGGGACGATTGGGGATTCAGTAATTCCCTGAAAATCAATCTGCCAGAAGGAGAACATCAGTTGTCGCTGAGTTTTACAGAGTCAGACAATAATATGAATGTCGAAGTGAATTTTGCGCTGCTGGATTATGTACGGTTAATTCGTGTGCCAGATATGAGTCGTGAGAAGTAAAACGAGATATGGGATACGAGATGTGTGATTCGGAGTGCAGTCGCCCTGTGCTCCTCTGAGGAGTATTTAGCGACTGCAGTTGTGATAACAAATTAAAAAGAAAGAATGTGAGAAAAAGAAGGGGGAGTAAGATGCATCCGAATTTTTAAAACGCAAAGGTGCCAAGGGCGCAGAGATCGCAAAAAAAAGAGAAATTTATGTATATTCACTCTCAAAAATTTTTCACAAATTGACAAATACACCGCTTGCCGGCTGAATATCAACCACACGATGGTGCTAAAAACTCCCACAAATGAAAGGAGAGGTAATTCGCGCCGATGTTTAGTTTCGTTATAGACTGTAAGTCTACAGAAAGTGGCAAATGGTTCAGATGAACTTGAAACGAGAAACTTAAGACCAAAGTGGGATACGAAATTCTATAAGTTGAAAATTACTTTCCCTATCCCATATCCCTT
>WJJN01000598.1 GCA_014729735.1 Candidatus Zhuqueibacterota bacterium | reverse complement strand
GCATGCCAATCCTCTAACTTATGTGCCTGATAATGTCAACAGTTTTTCCAATAATTATAAAAATCTATTCAAGATTGCCGTGAAATACGGGGATATAAAAAGCATGACCGCGATCCACGATTGGTGGCGTTATCCTATCACCGCGGTGATGACCGTAAAAGGCTGCACCCATAATTGTATTATTTGCGGTGGCGCGCACAAAGCATTAAAGTTATATGCGAACCGCCATAAACCTGCCTATCGTGATCCAAAACTCATTGTCGAAGATATCCGACAACTCAGCCGGTTTACGACGAGCCCGATTTTTATTGTCGGAGATCTGAATCAACCGGGCGCAGAATATGCGGACGCTGTCTTATCCGGTTTGAAAAAGCTCAATCTTAAAAATCAGATGGTGCTGGAATTTTTCGATGCTGCCAACCGCTCATATTATGAAAAGGTCGCAGCAGCCTTTGAAAATTTTAATTTCGAAATTTCACCCGAATCCCATGATGAAACTATCCGGCGAAAATGCGGAAAGCTTTACTCGAACGAGGATATGGAAAATAATATTCAATATGCGCTGGAATCCGGCTGCCAAAAATTCGATGTGTTTTTTATGATCGGTGTTGCCGGACAAGCAGCGGATTCGGTTTTGGAAACAGTGGATTATTGTAAATACCTGCTTCAAAAATTCGGCACCAGGGTCGTCCCTTTTATCGCGCCTCTGGCTCCGTTCCTGGATCCGGGAAGCATTGCTTTTGAAAATCCGGAGCGATACGGTTATAAAATTTTATTTCACACGCTGGAAGAACACCGGCAGGCGCTTACAAAACCCAGTTGGAAATATTTTCTGAATTATGAAACTAAATGGCTGAGCAGGGATCAAATCGTCGATATCACGTATGAAGCCGGGAAGCGGCTCAATCAAATCAAACTCAAATACGGACAAATCGATGCGCAAACATTTCAAAAAGTCGATCGGAAGATTGAGCTTGCCCGGACGCTCGTACAGCGCATCGACGATATTATGAAAACCAGCGACGATGGTGAGCAAAAAACAAAACTGGCAGAACTGAAATTTGATTTAAGGCAGGACAGCGTGGATACAGTTTGTGAGGAAAATGAGATCAAATGGCCGATGTTAAAAAGCGGCTTTCGGTATTTCAATATTGCGAAGGCAATTCTTTTTGAATAGGAAAATAGTTGCTATTCCGATTACGGAGGAGGAAAAATGAGTGGCAAAACTAAAATCTGGCTTCAGGAAATCCGGGCACCTTTTTTCACCGGATCGATTATTCCCATTGTGCTTGGCACACTGGTTGCTTTCAATCAAACTGGCGATATCGACTGGTTCTATTTTGCGCTGACTCTGATCGGCGGCATTTTTCTGCATGCCGGTGCGAACGTATCCAACGATTATTTCGATCATAAAACCAGTGATGATGATATCAATGACGAATTCGTTCGTCCGTTCACTGGCGGCAGCCGCATGATACAGAATGGCTTATTGTCTCCGCGTGAAGTAATTACGGGCGCGCTGGTATTTTTCTTTTTAGCAGCGATCATCGGTCTTTATCTGACATTCAAAATCGGTCCGGTCATTCTGTTGCTCGGTGTGGTTGGTGCTATATCGGGATTTTTCTACACAGCACCGCCGTTATACTTTGTCAGTCGGGGTGTCGGCGAAATTCTCATAGGGTTGAATTTCGGCGTGCTGATGACGTTCGGCGCATTTTACGTCCAGGCACAGAAATTTTCTTGGCAGCCGATTATCGCGTCGTTGCCGGTTGCATTTTTAATAACAGCAATTCTGTTTATTAATGAATTTCAGGATTATCGAGCCGATAAGAATGTTGGGAAGAATCACTGGGTGGTTCGATTAGGCAAGGAAAAAGCCGTTACCGGGTACATGTTTATTATGTTTCTCACGTATTTGTCTTTGGTGCTCGGTGTGGTGACCGATGTGCTTCCGCCTATCTCTCTTATCGGATTATTAACGTTGCCGCTGGCGATTAAATCCGTGATCGTTGCCCGTAATTTTTATAACGATAATATGAAGCTGGTTCCGGCAAATGCCAGCACTATTTTAAATCATCTGTTAACCGGCTTACTACTGTCGGTGAGTCTTGTTATTGATAAGTTTATTTAGCACTGCAACAAGGAGATCTACAACATGTCCAATGATAAAAAAATAATCATTCTGGAGAGAATTGGACAACAAAAGGATATTGTTAAAATCAGGTTTGCCGAGGAAGTAAAAAGTCAAACAAGTATCGTTTACATTGTTGCTGCAATTAACAAGTGTTTTCAAAGCGGCTATTCCCGTCTGATCATCGATATGGGACAGATTGATTTACCCCATAATACCTTTATTGCGACTTTGATCGAGGCGACATCCAAAGTACGCAGAAAAGCGGGAGACATTAAAATCATTAACATGTCGGAAGAGGCAAGAAACATTATATCCGGTTTCAATGCGTTATCTTATTTAACGGTTGAAACGTAATCTAAACCTGATAAAAAATGTACAAGATATCCGTAAAAACAGATTTGGCAGCAGCACATCAATTGGTGGGGTACAACGGAAGCTGCCGCCGATTACATGGTCATAATTGGAAAATAAAAGTGCAGATTGGCACGCATCAATTGGATGAAGTTGGAATCGGTTACGATTTCAGAAAAATGAAGCAATTGATAAACAGCATTGTCGATAACTACGATCACCAGTTTTTGAACGAGATTCCTCCTTTTGACACTCTCAATCCAACTTCCGAAAATCTTGCAAGATTCATTTATGATGAAATAAAAAATAAACTGCCACAACACATAGAGATTATTTCCGTCGAGGTAATGGAATCGGATCGATGTTCTGTTATATATACCGAGGACTAAGTGCTTAAAGTTAACGACATTTTTTACAGCATCCAGGGTGAATCGAGTTATGCCGGATTGCCATGCATATTTGTCCGGCTTGCAGGATGCAATTTGCGTTGCATTTACTGCGACACTCGTGATGCATATGAAAATGGAAAATCGGTATCAATCAGGGAAATTATAAAACGCGTGCGACAGTTTGTCTGTCCGCTGGTTGAAATCACCGGTGGTGAACCGCTGCTGCAAAGCGAAACACCCGGGCTGATGGAAGCACTTTTAGCACAAGGATTTCGCGTGCTTCTGGAAACCAACGGCAGCATGGATATCGATATGGTTCCGAAGTCTGTCGTCAGAATTATGGATATGAAATGTCCTGATAGCGGCGAATCGGAGCGCATGGACTGGAATAATTTAGCTAAAATAACCATGCACGATGAAGTAAAATTCGTGATTTCATCGCATGAAGATTTCCGATGGGCTGCCGATGTAACTCGTGAATATTCTCTTTCGAATAAGACGAAGGTGATCTTTTCTCCGGTATACGGCGTTCTAAAGGAAAATGAACTGGCGCAATGGATTTTGGATGATAAATTAAATGTTCGGTTCCAGATTCAACTACATAAAATTTTATCGATGAAATAGAGGAAATGAATGATAAACGAAAAAGCCGTTATATTGCTTAGTGGTGGATTGGACTCCACGACAGTTTTGGCTAGTGCAAAAGATGAAGGCTATGAACTTTATGCTTTGAGTATTCGATACGGACAGCGGCACCAGTTCGAGCTGGAAGCCGCAAAAAAAATAGCCCGCTATTTTAACGTGGCGCAACATCTTGTATTGGACATCGATATGCGTAAAATCGGCGGGTCTGCTTTAACAGACAGAATAGACGTTCCAAAGTCTCAAAATATCGATTCTATGGAAAAGAATAATATTCCGATTACATATGTTCCGGCACGCAATACAATTTTTCTGTCATTCGCGCTGGCATGGGCGGAAGTGCTCAATGCCTGTCATATTTTCATCGGCGCAAATGCGGTGGACTATTCCGGTTATCCGGATTGCAGACCGGAATACATTGAAGCGTTCGAGAAAATGTCTAATCTTGCGACGAGAACCGGTGTTGCAGGAAAGCATATTTCCGTTCATGCACCGATCATCCATTTGAATAAAGCGGAAATAATTCGCAAAGGGGTAGAGCTCGGAGTTGATTTTACTTTAACACATAGCTGCTACGATCCTTCCCGCGATGGAAAAGCCTGTGGTTCATGTGATAGCTGTCAACTCCGAAAAAAAGGATTTCGGGAAGCAGGGATTCAGGATCCCACGATGTATCAGATATTTTGAGCGATCGAAATGCGTAAGTGCATTGATTTGAACATCACTGAAATTTATTTTTCAATCCGGTTAAAAATTTGTTGCATTTTAATTAAAATTTATGTAATATTTTAATGTTCACACAGAATAAAATTTTATGTATTACATGATATACATAACATTTAAAATGAAAAACAAACAATTATACTTAAATAATTAGATAAGATATATAAAATTCATAACTAATACCTCTCGCGTCATGACTACTGTTCCTTGATAATTCTTCGTTTTAAAAGTATTGGCATCAAATCAATAATAAGATAAATTCAATGAATAACAAACAAGGAGAGTGAATTTATGTCTTTTGTCTCAGAAGTGATGGATCAAGTCATTGCCAAAAATCCATCTGAACCTGAATTTCACCAGGCTGTTGAAGAAGTCGTCTCTTCGCTTGCACTGGTTATCGAGCGCCATCCTGAATTTCGTGCTGCCAAAATAATCGAACGGATCGTCGAACCGGAAAGAGTTATCATGTTCCGTATCCCGTGGGTTGATGACCAGGGAGATGTTCATGTCAATCGCGGCTTTCGAATTGAAATGAACAGCGCCATCGGTCCTTATAAAGGCGGATTACGATTTCATCCTTCAGTAAATCTCGGTATTTTAAAATTCCTGGCTTTTGAACAGGTATTCAAAAATTCATTAACAACGCTTCCTATGGGAGGCGGCAAGGGCGGTTCTGATTTTGATCCCAAAGGAAAAAGCGATAATGAAGTCATGCGATTTTGTCAGGCATTTATGTCCGAAATCTACCGACACGTTGGGCAATTTACAGACGTGCCTGCCGGTGATATCGGCGTCGGCGGTAGGGAAATCGGTTATTTATTCGGATATTACAAAAAAATCGTCAATGAATTCACCGGTGTTCTAACAGGCAAAGGACTGAATTGGGGTGGTTCACTTATTCGACCGGAAGCCACAGGTTATGGGGCAGTGTATTTTGCTGCCGAAATGTTAAGCACCCGCGGGGAAACACTCGAAGGAAAAACGTGCCTTGTTTCAGGATCAGGAAACGTTGCCCAGTTCACCACGGAAAAAGTACTGGATTTAGGCGGGAAAGTTGTAACATTGTCCGATTCCAGCGGATATATTTATGATCCGGATGGTATTGACAGAGAAAAGTTAAATTATGTGATGGACCTGAAAAACATCCGCCGGGGTCGTATCAAAGAATACGTTGAAAAATACAAATCAGCCACCTATTTTGCCTCGGATCCCGGATTAGATCATAATCCGTTGTGGAACCATAAAGCGGATTGTGCTTTTCCGTCTGCCACGCAAAATGAGATCAATGGCAAGGATGCGCAGAATCTGATAGATAACGGAATCTATGTTATATCAGAAGGTGCGAACATGCCAACGACTCCGGACGGCGTCGATCTGTTTCTGGAAAACAAAGTCCTGTACGGACCGGGGAAAGCGGCAAATGCCGGTGGTGTTGCTGTATCAGGTCTGGAAATGACTCAAAACAGCATGCGTCTCTCCTGGTCTCGGGAAGAGGTGGATAACAAATTGCACCAGATCATGAAAAGCATTCACAAAGCGTGCGTCGAGGCATCGGACACTTATGGCACGCCGGGCAATTATGTGAATGGCGCCAACATTGCCGGATTTTTGAAAGTTGCACGAGCGATGATGGATCAGGGAATCGTGTAAATCAGCTATCTATCTAACTAAACTTCGGGGCGCCCGCCAGGGCGCCCTTCATATTTCCAGGATATAGAATTCAGTTGAAAAAATGCATATTAAAATGTATATTAATAGATAGCTAAAATCAATAACCGGCATATCTACTATGAAAGTTAATACAAGTATTGAAGAATATGAACCGCGGTTCCACGGATTTCATGATTTAATGCAGTTCCATATCCGTGAAATCCTGATTGTCTCCAGTCTGTATGATTCCTTCATCCTGGAAGAGGACGGTCAGCTTAGCGAAAACATCTTCAGTGATTATTTTGATTTAAATTTATCCTACGCCCCGCGAATCACAAGAGTTTCCACCGGGGAACAGGCATTGGAAATTATCAATACCCGTCCATTTGACCTTATTATTACGATGATGCGGCTGAGTGATATGGATATTCACACATTTGGGAAACGCGTGAAACAGGCAAATCCGAATATCCCCGTCGTATTGCTCGCATATGAATCAGATGTTTCTTCTCAGTCTCTAAAATCAAAAAATGTACCGGGAATCGATAAAATCTTTGTGTGGACCGGTGATACCAAAATTCTGCTGGCGATCACAAAATTAATGGAAGATAAGCTCAACGTGAGCCATGACACGCTTTTT
>WJJN01000597.1 GCA_014729735.1 Candidatus Zhuqueibacterota bacterium | reverse complement strand
CCACCCGGAACCTACGACCTGTCAGTCACGATGATGGGCTACGAAAAACATCTTATCCCCGACGTTAGAGTCTCTGTGGATCAAACTACGAAAATTAATATCAAACTGAAGCAGACTGTTTTGGATTTGGGAGAATCCATTGTTGTGGTTACCGACCGTGAAGCAATTCAGAAAGACGTTGCTTTTTCGCAAACAGTGATGGCAGCATCGACATTGGAAATGATGCCGACAGATCAGCGATTGGAGAGCGCCCTCGAAAATCTCGCCGGTGTAACGACGAACACGCAGGGACTGGTGATCCGCGGTAGCGATGAGCGGGAAATATCCTTCTTCGTCGATGGGCTTTCAATGAAGGACGAGAGAACCCGACGCCCTTACACGCTTGTCAACAAGAGCTCGATAGCGGAAGTACAGGTATTGACCGGCGGTTTTAGTGCAGAGTACGGCGACGCGCGGTCGGCAGTGGTGAATGTTATTACAAAAGAAGGTGCTTCAGGATATAATTTCGCGCTTGATGCACAATACTTGCCTTCCATGCGAAAACATTTCGGTCCGAATATTTGGAGCCCTGATAACTACTGGGAAGTCGGAAAGTATTTGATATCAGATCCTGAATTTGACGAGCAGGATAATCCGTTGCCGGTATATGATCGTGATTTAAATGGAGAAGCCGACTGGATTGGCTGGAATGCGCTGGTGGAAAAAAATTGGGGCGGTTTTTTCAAAACCTGGAGAAATCCGTTTACCGGCACAAACCATAATATGAGTCCTGATCAAAATGGCGCTGCAAAAGCGTTCGCCATTTGGACATGGCAGCACCGGTCACCATATCTGCTCGAATGGTTGCGGGAACAACCCGCGGAAAATCTGCCTGGCGGTGTAAAGCCGCATTGGGTGGAAAATTACAAGTCCGAAGAATTCGATGGCGTCTACAAAAATTGGAATCGATATGCTTACAAACCCGATTATCAGGTAGATGCTTCATTTTCAGGACCGCTGATTCCCGGAGGAAAAAATATCCCGATTTTAGGCAAGACGAACTTCTTAATTTCTCACAACCGCCTGTATCAAACATATGTCGGTTTCGCGCCGCAGGATTATCAGGTACAAAATACGCAGTTAAAATTAACCACGCGATTCGATCCATCGAAAAAATTGACCGCTTCTGCGATCTATGGAGAAGAGCTTGGCGTTGATCAAATGTACAGCATCGAATGGCGCACCGGTGATCCTCGGTTCGGAATATGGGATACACCACTTGGAGCGACACAGGCTCAGGAAGCAAATACTCAGGAGGAATACATGCGCCGGCTGGATATTCACCGGCTGTATAACAGAGATTCGGAACTGCTGATTAACAACCGTTATCGTTTCATGTATGGCTTAAAATGGACCCATCAGTTAAATCCCAGGACATTTTATGAAGTCGGTTTTGCCGGAAGTGCTATTCGCTACCGAACCCGACCTAACAGTCGGGTACAGCAGCGGGACGTGCTATATCCGGTCTATGCTGACGAAGCCGATACTATCAAAATTATGGATTACGCTGGCTGGTGGCCTGTATCAAATGAACGGGACATGATGCTTGGACGAAATGTATTGCATCATCTGGGTGCAAATTATGATTTTTCCGAGACATATTCTTATCGATTAAAAGCAGATTTGACCAGCCAGATAAATGACAAGCATGAAATTAAAATCGGAATGGATAATTCATTCCTGGATTTGCATATCGAAAATGGTATCAAAAATATTCACGGGCTATTCCCTGGTCACGAGGATGATCCGGAATATATTCCCGAAAGCGGTTTTTGGGAAGACAATACCTACCGTTATTCATATCATGGATTGTATTTTATAGATAAGCTCGAAGTAAAGGGAATGATCCTGCAGTTCGGATTGCGCGGAGATATTATCAATCGTTACGGTTCTTTTTATGACACGTCCGATCCTTTCAATGAGGCATTTGATAGAAATCTGACCAATCCCGACAGTGCGTTGGAATCTATTTGGGACACGGATCCCGGAATTCCGCTTCAGTTTGCTATGAGCCCCAGATTTTCAGTATCTCATCCGATTGGAGAGCGGAGCAAGCTTTATTTCAATTACGGTCATTTCTATTCCATACCGGATGTGCATCAGTCGTACGCCGTGGAAATTGCTACCGGTGGCTATGTGCGAAGATTGGGAAATCCCCGTTTGGATATGCCCAAAACGATTCAGTACGAAACCGGATACGAGGCTGATCTTGGAAATAGTCTGCGATTAAATATTGCAGCGTTCTACAAAAGTACCACCGGCATTATCACGACTGTAAGTTTCAGTCAATCGAGCCCGGATATTGACTATTATGGATACCAGAACGGACTTGCCCGGGATGTAAAAGGGCTCGAAATTCAATTAAGAAAAACGTATGGAGACTATCTCGCCGGTTGGCTGACTTATGATATACTTGCTCAGCGGGCATCGGACTACTCCAAATCAACGGACAGGAATCAGGAACAGAATCCTCAGTCACGGGACACATACCGGGTGTTTCAGGATCCTTTTGGGAGTTTTACACAACCAACGAAGCATACTTTAAAAGCATCGATTTCACTAAAAACGCCACAGGAAACAGGTCCGAGAGTTCTGGGCATTCATCCGTTAGGAGGCTGGTTCCTGGATGTGTATTATAATTGGCAATTGGGTGATCAATATTTGATAAATACCACTCATAATATTTCCCTGTATCGCCAGTATACGGACCGCATGAAAGATTATCAGATGACCGATTGTCGACTTAGCAAAGTTTTTCAGATTAAAGGAGCGAACGTTGTTGCTTACGTACAGGTGAAGAACCTGTTCAATAATAAAAATATGAATGTTCGAATCAACGGATATGGTGAAATTGCGACCTCAGCCAAATTTTATAATTCATCGATCTGGAGAACATTGGACGAGGATAGTCGACTGTCAGAGGATAAAGCGATCGAAGCTTATTATGAGGAAATCAAGCGACAGGGAAAACGGTTTGGAGATGATATTGGCGCTCCCTGGATGCCAAAGCGTTCTTATTTGACATATCTGCATAAACGGCAAATCTGGTTCGGATTGAAGCTGGAGCTATAATTCGATGTTTGGATGACGGTTTAAAGCAATTCTAATAAAGACGCTTAAGAGTAAAATTAAGACGAGATTTAAAGGAATACAAAATGAATGATAATAAATCAGTAGTATTCATTAAGTCGCTGCTAATATTCGGCTTGATTGTTTTCTTGCTTCCTTTACATGCAGGATTAAACAAAAGCCGTTCCTTGAGTGCAGGTAAACACAGCTTTACCATTTATGGCATTACTGGTAATTACGGTGGTAACATACCGCTCGGAGGGAGAAACAGTACCTGGCCTAATTATTTCACGGAAAGAGGAGGACAGCCGGGTGATCCATGGTATTCTGTTGTACCGGTGACCGGTAATGAACAGACGAATTTTGGTCCGAACGGAATGATGATCGGGGTGCGAAACTGGCAGGCGCCTGAAGACTGGACCAATTCTACTTCGGCTCATCCTGGAGGTCAGTTATACGAATATTATGTTTCTGAATATGGACTGCGGTATGATGATTCGGATTTAAATGAATGCTTTCTCAAAAACAATATGATGTGGACCTATCTGCGACAACTCCCCTGTGCAATAACTTTGCTTCCATCACCCGGAGAAGCATTGATTTTGCCAAATATTACCTGGGGAGAAGGTGTTGGCGAGGGATTGGATCCGAATCAGTTTTCAGACCAGATGGTGACATCCGAATATACGCATAGTATCGGGCTGACCGTTAAAAAACGCGCGTTCGCATTTGTTGCGCGCGAGCATGATGAT
>WJJN01000082.1 GCA_014729735.1 Candidatus Zhuqueibacterota bacterium | reverse complement strand
TCATTTTGTGTATGGAATAAATCCGCCATTCCCGATGATGTAACTCATCGAATTTTTCAGAGACATTTTAGTACGAAAAATGAACCGGGACGCGGGCTGGGAACATTCTCCATGAAATTTTTCGGTGAAAAGTGCCTGAACGGGAAAGTGGATTTCACAACATCTGAAAATGAAGGAACAACTTTTCGAATCCGATTGCCTTTTAATAACAATTCATCATAAAAAATTAAGAACCCTGCTATTATTGCTTGCAGGATATTCGTCCAGCGATGCTATAAATGCAAATGGAGAATCTTATATGACAGGTCAAATACCGGTCTTAATGGTAGAAGGATTAACTTTGGCAGAAGCCTGGGAAAAATCACTCATCGCCGTGAATATGAACGGCTGTAGTATCAAAACGGAATACGACAAGCCCGATGATCCGCCGAGCAAGGATAGTACTATGACCATCGTCGTGCGCGAGCCCCTTGCCGAGCCGATGATCCACCGTGATTTTCCCGGAGGATTGGAAGATTTGCAAGAATACGTTATGGAAGTGCTCGATGGCATCAAAGACCATTGCGTGCGCAGTTCTGCCGACGATCCCGATGACACTCGATGGGAATATACATATCATCAGCGACTATTCGAATATACTTCTCCGGGATTGAAAGATAGTTATGATCAAATCGAATTATTGGCTCAAAAATTGGCACAGGCGCCGCATTCCCGTAGGGCACAAGCAATCACCTGGAAAGTATGGGAAGATAATTTCTGCTACGATCCTGCATGTCTGCAAAGCATATGGTGCCGTGTGCTTCCCGGTGAAAATGATGACTGGTTTCTGAATACGAATATCAGGTTCCGCTCCAACGACGCATATAAAGCAGCCTTCATGAACATGTTTGCCTTGATTCAGTTACAGAAAAAAATCGCCGACCGCATTTCGGAAATTTCTAATAGAACCGTCAAATTAGGCAGATACGTGCATCATGCAGACAGTTATCATATTTACGGTTCGTATTTCAAAGAATTTGAGCAACGCTTTCTAAAGGCGCTTGAAAACCGCACCTTCGAACAGCGTACTTTTAATTACAGCGATGTAAAAGATATTATGGACGAGGCAATACCGGGTATTCTGGAGAAAGCCTCGGAGATGGGTAAGAAATCTTGAGAAATATATAATTGATAAATAAAGGATTTTGCAGATGTCTGATCGACCGGTTAGAATCACGGAAATTTGTTATCATCATATCAAGGACGATCCACCGAATTTGGCAATTTTGCCGTGGGGCGCGACAGAGGCACACGGGCAGCATTTGCCGTACGGAACCGATGTACTGCAGGCAGAAGCCTTTGCCGTTCATTCTGCGGAGTTAGCCCAAAAAGAAGGTGCAAAAGTCGTTGTTTATCCACCGATCCCTTTCGGCAACAATGCCCAGCAACTGGATCAAATCTCCACGATTCATTTATCCACCACAACAGCATTCGCCATTTTGAAAGATGTGGTACATTCGCTTACGGCGCAGGGAATCGATCGGCTGATCATTTTGAATGCACACGGCGGTAACGAATTCAAGCCATTAATCCGCGATTTGCAGGAAGAATTCGGTATCCTGATTGTGCTGGTCAATTTTTATCAAATAGAACCCGGGCTGCTGACAGAAATTTTCGATGAGCCGGGCGACCATGCAGGGGAGATGGAAACAAGCCTGCTGCTGCATCTGTTTCCGGATCGCGTTTATCCCGAACTTGCCGGAGATGGCGCACGGAATCCGTTCCAAATCCGTGCACTGAATCAACCCGGGGCATGGTCGCCACGCCCCTGGCAACAGTCGCATCCGGATTTCGGCGCCGGAAATCCCCGAAAGGCTACAGCGGAGAAGGGGAAAAAGTATTTTGAAAAAATCTGCCGGCGGATTAAAGATGTAATTGTGGACCTTTCAAAAGCCCAAAAAGGCGAGTTGCCGTATATTTAAGCTTTTAAATTGTTGAATTTCATGTTACTGCCAATCAAGTTTTCAAGAGCTCAACAACTTCACCAGACTCCCCACAATCTGCCCGTATCCCTTATCGATGTATAAACCGATCTGTGCGATCAACTGATAGGCAATACCAAACTGAGCAATTGCGTAGCCAGCGATAGTGAATTGAGACAAACTGAATACACCGACTCCGAATTGCGAGATATTCACAATCCCCATGCCGAATTGACCGATGGCTACAATCCCTTTTGCCGGAACCGGAACTCGATCCGGTCGATATTTAAACGAAATGTGCAGCAGCGGTAGTCCCATGATTTCAAAGTCAGATTTGTATTCAAATCCCCAGCCATCCCAATCCGCTTTTGATGGATAGGGCGCACCGCAATTAGGACAATTTTGTGCCTGTTCGCTGACCATATGTTTGCACTCGCGACAACTTGTCATTGTGCACCTCTCATTCTTTCTGTTTTATTTAGTAACCGTAAATCGCCTGATCCTGTTTCCAGCTTTCGTTTCTAACTTGTAAAAATATGTTCCTGCTGAAAGCGGAGCAGCATTATAATATACCCGATGAACACCGGCACTGCGAAAACCGGTATCCAAAATTTCTATTTGACGACCCAAAATATCGTACAAAACCAGCCGGATTTTTTGACCGGTATCTATTTCGTACTGTATTATTGTCGACAGCGAGCTACGATTACTCAAATTTACAGGATTGGGATAGTTTTGATGTAAAGTAAAAGTGCGTGATTCCGCGACATTGCTCGCCAGTACTGCAGTTTCGACGATGTCGAGATAGTCTGCAATTCCGTGCAATATTGCATATGCGGTTTTATCATAATCTCCGGCAGCGGTGCAGTTCATATCTTCATACGTCAGTGCCATCACAGATTCGCCGAAATTGAGCCAGAACCAGCTTTCCGGGTAATAGGTCGGTGTACCGTATCGCCAACTGATGAAATAATACCACGGTTCAATTCCCGTCGGAAAATATGACCTCACGCCGCCGATGAACTGTTGCTCCAATTGAGTGAAATTCAGTGAGGTTCCGGCTGCATCGTGATAAACAAAATATCTCGTGCAGCTAACAGATGAGTGCATATTCAATGCGACTTCAATTGGTGCGTTGGAAGCCATCAATTGCGCGAAGCGACTGCGTAATACGGCGACTTCGGGCTCTACCTGCGAGGCACTCCAGTTGCTTTCGAGATCGACGCCATGCGCATTTTCCCGCGGGTATTCCAGCTCAACGCCGTCCGGATTATACATCGGGATGATGTAAAATACGCATTTTTGGCGGACGAACCGTGCAAAGTCATCTTCCGAGAGGAGTAATTCAATGAGTTCATCTGTCACCCACCACGCCTGAATCTCACCGGGATGTGTGCGCGCATGAACATAAACCGTTCGTCGCTGTTCGTTATTCTGCTCAGCCGCAGCAATTGTTAATTGCCAGATTGCACGGTTTTGGACGCTGGCTCCGATAGAATCTATAGTCACATAAGAACTACCGGACCATTTTCCTAAATCCACAAGCAGGCTATCATAACCATAGCCCCAATGGTCTCCCAATTCTTGGAGCTGCCGTTTTGCCAATGCTTTATCGTAATAACCACATTT
Organism: Candidatus Zhuqueibacterota bacterium; assembly: GCA_014729735.1. GTDB lineage: Bacteria > Zhuqueibacterota > Zhuqueibacteria > Thermofontimicrobiales > Thiofontviventaceae > Mariaggregatimicrobium. The sequence continues at coordinate 4,747 of WJJN01000082.1, read as the reverse complement.
ATCGCTAACTATTCCTTCCGGAAATGACAAAATCTTTTGTTGCTGTGCGTAAAGCGTGACCCCGAAAAGAAGTTGAAACGACAATAGACATCGAATTAAATCGAGAGAATTCAGCAAATTATTTTTCATGTAAAATCCTGATTTTCTGTAAAAGAGTTTTTTAAAATAGTTCTATCCGGTTAAATTACGCTAAATTTAAACAAAAATCAATGCTAAAAATTACAATGATTTCATAAAAATATATTGAAAATTCAGGCTTTTTGAATTTAGATTTCAGCAAAACACAGAAATTGACGATATATTATGGTATTCCTAAATAATGAAATTATGAACAGATATGATACATGTCTATTTAATGTTACTATTATAAAAATTACCCCTGATCAATGAAAAGGATGTAACATGCTGTACATGAAAATTTTCACTTCCGTCTTTTTAATAATTGGACTGCTTTCATTCTGCCAGCCTTCTTTCGCAAATGAGGCTCAGTTGACTGTTGCCGTGCTAGATTTCAAGGATAATTCTCCGCTGTCGTCAGAAGAATTAAAGCCGATGCAGCAAGGTCTCGCAGATATGATGATTACAACGCTCTCGCAAGTGGGCGCACTGCAAATCGTGGAACGAAGTCAACTCGATGCGATCATGGAAGAAATGGCATTAGCACAATCCGGGATGATCGATGAAAGTACGGCGCAGAAAGTCGGAAACATTGTCGGTGCGCACTATTTAGTGCTCGGAAGCTTTATGAAAGGATTTAAGGACGATATTCGCATCGATTGCCGGATTGTGCAAACAGAAACCGCCGTTACATTAAAAGCGGAAGAAGTGAGCGGTGATCTGGAAGACATTTTGCAACTAATGAATAAACTGGGTCGAAAAGTTATCGAAAATCTTGATGTAAAATTAAATTCCAAAGAGAAGAAATCTATCGAGCAACTGGAAAAGAGCTGCTCTTACAACGTCCTGCGTGATTATTTTAAGGCATTAAATTTGATACAGAAAAAGAAATTCCGGAAAGCCGATGGATTACTAGGTGAAGTAATCAGACAATGTCCGGATTTTCGGCGCGCGGTTATCGTCCGAAAACAGATGCGTGCCAGGGTTGTAAAAATGCTGCAGGAAAGAAAATTAAATAAAAAGTAATACAAATTGAGGTAAAATGCTTAAAAAATTGATTTTGTTAATCATTTTGGGGGCACACGTATGGTTCAATTGCGGAACAACACATATTAAAACAGACGCCGAATACCGGCGTGAAATTGAAGTACTGCGCGAAGAGTTGATCGACCATCCCGGAGACAAAAGCATACTCCAGGATCTGGGAATTGCGTATTATTCACTCCAGGACTATAAAAGCGCGCTAAAATATCTCATCAGATCATTCAAGGTCGATCCCACTGACGCCAAAACCATGGCATATCTTGGAATGACGCTCGAGGCAAAGAATAAAAATTCCCTCGCTTTAAAAATCTACAAACGCCACACAAAAGCCTCCGGATCATCTCATTTTCGAAACATAATGGCTGTACGCGCCAAACTTCTTCGGCGCAAAGTAATAGAAAATGAAATACAACAATTGCTTCAAAATGAGCAGCAATTAAGTGTTTCCAACATAAAACCGGGAACGGTTGCTGTCTTCCCCATGACCTACCATGGCTATGATGTAGAATATAGCGCTCTTGGTAAAGGATTAAGTGAAATGATCATTACTGATCTGAGTCAGGTTCAATCTCTAACACTTATTGATCGCGTGCGATTACAGGCGCTTATGGATGAAATTTCACTCGGTCAATCAGGTCTTGTCGATGATGATTCGGCACCCCGTTTTGGAAAACTCCTCGGCGCTTCAAAAATCATCCACGGCGGACTTGACGTGATTCAAGAAGAGTATTTGCAGTTAAATGTCGCTTACTGGGATGTATTCGATAATGATTTGCCAGAATTTGCAGAACAATCAGATCAATTAAGTAATCTATTCAAGATTGAAAAAGATATCGTGTTTCAAATTCTCGAGGACATGGAAATTGAAATCACGCCAGCGGAGCGTCAACGAATTCAGTACATTCCTACCAAAAATATCCATGCGTTCATGGCATATTGCATGGGGCTGGATCAGGAAGATGCAGGAAATTTCGGACAGGCAGCGAAATATTATCAACAATCTCTGCAAATCGATCCGCAATTCAAAAAAGCCGCCAGCCGGCTAAGCGACACCCAATTGCTTTCGAGCGCGACATTTTCCAGTTCCGGGCAGCTCTCGTTTGATCAATCAGGATTATCCAGCGACCCTTTACAGACTTCAGAAAACAGCCTTGTAAACAGCAGGTTGAATAACCTGAATTCCAATATTGGCTCGTTCTTCATTCCGGGACAGGAAAGCCGCGAATCTGCTGAAGAAGCGGATAATGCAAACGTCGAAATTTTTGATGATTTACCGGATCCACCAGCACCTCCGCCACCAAGACCTTAACATTTACATATAGAATCCAAAGGTGAAATCCATGAATAAAATGACATTATATATCGCAATATGCTTTTTTCCATTATTGCTGTTCGCACAGGATAACGACGGAATGTCCGCTTATTACCCGTTTTTAGGTAGCGCCAGTGATGCATCCGGCAACGGGGCTTTTGGTGTGCCGAGCGGTGGTCCGGTACTCGGAGAAGACCGGTTCGGTTATCCTGATGGCGCTTATAATTTCGATGGTATAGATGATTATATCGTCGTTCTTGACACCCAATATGTCGATATTCCCGATGATTTTTCGCTTGGTTTCTGGATCAAGCCAACAGACAATCCAACGACGAATACGGTTCTATTAAGCAAGCATTACGAACCCCTTTATAATGACGGCACATGGTGGGTCGGATTGACTCCGGATATGAAATTTATATTCAAGGGCACTCCATATTTTGACTATGATGAAATGATTTCCAGGAATACCATTCCTCTTGATAACTGGTCGCATCTGTTCTTCACGTATAATGATTCCACATATCAGTGGGCGATGTACATAAACGGCGAAGTCGATACCACCAGCTATCTGTCATTAGCGATTGATAACACGGATAAGGATTTGTATATCGGAACCATGATCAATACAAATCCGTTCGGACTGGTCAATCATTTTCAGGGTGCTATCGATGAGGTACGGATTTATCAGCGGGCTCTTGCCGCGGCAGAAGTCAATGCACTGTACAATGCCTCGCCGCAATTCTCATTCACACCGGATTCCGTTCAATTTGGCGATGTAGCTCCGGGCGCCGTTTTACCCCGACAGGTAAAAATCGAAAACACTGGAAATGCCGAGCTGCGCGTGGATTCCGTTCAGATCATTAACGATTCAGCCGATGTATTCGATACCTATGCACCAGGATTTACTATTTTGCCCGGAGACAGCGAAATAGTTCAGGTAAATTTCGGACCGACGATGCCAGGCGAGTTTTCTGCAGAGCTGAAATTTGTGAGCAATACCAGCGATACTTCCATTGCACTGAGCGGGACCGGAATGGGACCACTGCTATCCGTACCTGTTGATGAAATAAATTTCGGATTTATTTCAGTGAATGAAGATTCAGTGATTGCATTTGCAATCCATAATTCCGGGAATGACACTTTAAACCTGTATTATGCAGAGATCCTTGGAAACGATGCAGGCGACTTTGGGCTCTCTCATGGCAATCCAATACCTCCTGCCGCGCCCGAAGATTCGGTTTTTATGGAAATTCAGTTTTCTCCTCAAACCGCCGGTTATAAAACTGCGCAGTTGGTCCTGTTTAGCGATGCCCCGAGCTCGCCGGATTCTGTGGCAATCATCGGAGAAGCTGAAGGACAAAGTCAAGTTAATGTAGAACCTGAGACGCAGCCGGTCGCCGGAGACAGCCTTAATTTCAGCGTCACACCGCCGCCGGCTTTTCAGCCGGATGTCCGCATTTTATATTACCGGCAGCCCGGCGAATCCACCTGGCGCTCTGTTGCACTCGATTCTGCAGAAACGGATTATCGCGGTTTTATTCCACCGGATTCGGTGACCTACAAAGGGATTGAATACTACGTTTATTTATCCGATGGCGAAAATGAAATCACATTTCCCGCCGTGAACCCGCAAGTTAGCCCCGCATCGGTTCAAGTTGCTGTGCATTCGGTTGCCGCAGAAATAAAATTGCAGCCCGGAGTTTACAAGATGTTTTCCGCACCCTTGCTGCCAAGCAATGCAAATTTAATCAATTTGCTAACGGACAATTACGGTTACTTTGAAATTAAGCACTGGCGGTTACTTCAGTGGTCAGCGCAGGATTCCGGTTATCTCGAAATGTCCGATTCATTAGAGTTCTATTTAGCTCCGGGAACGGCTTTCTGGCTAATTACTCGCAGCGGCGAAGTATTCGATATTGAAAATTGCATGTCCATGGATTTATCACAGCCGTTTTCCTATACATTTAATCCGGGCTGGAACCAGATCGGAAATCCGTTCCCGTTTCCGGTTGCGACAGACACCATTCGAAATGCCGATTTACTCGAAGCACCGGTCTATTACAATGGCGATCAATATTTATATGATCGGACAGTTCTCAATCCATGGGACGGCTATTTTGTTTATAATCCGACAGAAGCCCCGGTCACAGTGGAAATCCCGCCGATCCCCGCACCTGCAGGAATTCAAAAAAAGTCACTTTTTTCTGAATTTGATTTGGCTGAGGAGTTTTACATTCAAATCTCGGCTGAAATGTCGAATACCCTGCTTGT
>WJJN01000596.1 GCA_014729735.1 Candidatus Zhuqueibacterota bacterium | reverse complement strand
GGAGTATATGAAATTTTAAAAAAGAATAATCCTGAAAATCCGATGTACGAGCAGAAAATCGAATACCTGAAGCGCAAATTGGAAGAAAGCCAGGACGATTAATTTATTCGATTATATTTGAATTGCAGACCTACTGAGATGATTTTGCAACAGAAATGATTCATACATATAAAAATTCAAATGGAGTATCTATGTGAGCCAAACGATTTCAGTCCGGCTTTCAGTGATCATAGTAACTTACAACAATGCAGATGAAATAGAAGCATGTCTCGCTGCGCTTCGAGATGCCACACAACAATTTCCCACGCAGGTGATCCTTATCGATAATGCTTCACAGGATAACACACGAGAAATATTGCATACCATGTCTCCTCTGTTTTCAAATATCCGATTGATATTCAATGATCGTAATGCCGGATTTACCAAATCGGTAAATCAAGGACTGCATGTTGCTGGCGGTGACTATATCCTGCTGGTCAATCCGGATACCGTATTATCGGAAAATACATTCCCGATTCTTTTTTCCGAGTTGAGAGCGCGTGATGATATCGGTGTGATCGCGCCGCAATTTAGATACTCCGATGGCTCCATCCAGCCATCCTGCCGCCGCTTTCCCAGGCATCGGGATGTTTTATTTCATTTATTCGGATTGCATATTCTCTTTCCGAAAAGCGCATTATTTAATGGCTGGAAAATGGGGGATTTCGATCATTGTCATGAATTGCTTGTGGATCAGCCACAGGGCGCATTTTTATTAGTGAAAAGAGGGGCATATCAGCAAATCGGTCTGCTGGATGAATCATTCCCGATGTTTTTTAGCGATGTCGATTGGTGCCGGCGGTTTGTCGATCAGGGATGGAAGATTCTGTTTACCCCGAAAATATCGATCATTCATCACAAAGGACGGTCTATTTACAGTAACCGGATTCCGCTCATCTGGTCGTCGCATAAATCATTTATCCGTTACTTTCAAAAATATTATCGCGGTGGATTCCGGACGCTTTTAAATTCCGTTACGGCAATTGCATTGCTTATCATGGCAGGACTGCGGATCGTTTTCAACTATGTCATTCAAAAAATGAACCGTTTTTAAAATGAAAAACCGATTACTGACATATTTGGTGCTATGCCTGCTCATCTTATTTACCGCCTCTTTTTCACAAGATAATTCATCCACTGAAATTATTGTAAAATTCAAGTCGGAAATGAATAAATCGCTCCGCAAACGGGATTATCTTCGCGAATCGAAACCGCTATTTCTAAGGAGTGAGAATCAATCCGGACTTAACCGGATTTATAAAATCCACATCGATAGCACAGAGAAAATCGACCGGCTTCTTGATATTTTAGAAAACGATCCGGCAGTGGAATACGCACAGCGCAATCACATTTTTCGCGTTCACACCCAACCGAACGATCCGCTCTATTCCGAGCAATGGTATCTTCAGAAAATTTCAGTAGAACAGGCATGGTCGACCGAGACGGGAGACAGTAGTGTACTTGTTGCAATCATCGATACGGGTATCGATTACCTGCACGAAGACCTTGCGCCAAACATTTGGATTAATCCGGCGGAAGATCTGAATTCAAACGGGAAGGTCGATAGCAGCGATTTCAATTACATCGATGATGATGGCAATGGATTCATCGACGACATACATGGCTGGGATTTCACCGATGCTCCAAATTTTCCGGACGGAGGTGATTATCTCGATCCGGATAACGATCCGGCAGATGAACATGGTCACGGAACATCAATCGCCGGAATCATCGCGGCAGAGGCGAATAATGAACTGGGAATCGCCGGAATTGCACCGGGCTGCCGCCTGCTGAACCTGCGGGCAGGAACGGCGCAGGGCTTGCTGGAGGAAGAAGATGTAGCGACTGCAATTGTTTACGCGGCAGATAATGGCGCGCGCATTATCAATATGAGCTTCGGCGATATTGCGGCATCGCCACTCTTGCAAGATGTGATGCAATATGCCGCGCAAAATAACTGCGTCCTGATCGCTTCTGCCGGAAACAGCGCGTCCGATGAAATTCACTACCCCTCCGGCTATAATGAGACAATTTCCGTCGCCGCGACAAATGAGAACGATTATCCCGCATCATTCTCGAACTTTGGAACCACCATCGACCTGACTGCCCCGGGCAGAAATTTGAAGACTACAAACCGGAATAATCGATATGGAAACTTCAGTGGGACTTCTGCCGCAGCGCCGGTTGTTAGTGGTGTGGCTGCGCTTCTGCTTTCTCAAAAGCCCTATTTATCCGCGGCAGAGATTCGAAAGATCCTGATCGCCGCTGTTGATGACCTGGGCACTGCCGGCAGGGACAATAACTACGGCTCAGGACGGATTAACGCCTTCAAAGCGCTCAATATCGATATGATATCGCAAGCCCTGATCGAACAGCCGCAACTCGATCAGGGATACTCACAATCGCCGGTTTCAGTTTTCGGCACTGCATCAGGCGCACTGCTGCAAAATTATCAGCTTTTCTATGGCGCCGGAGATAATCCTGATCAGTGGACACAGTTTTATCAGGCGGAACAGCAGGTGATCGATGATCAGTTAGGCGAATGGAATTTCGATAATATGCCGGACACCAG
>WJJN01000595.1 GCA_014729735.1 Candidatus Zhuqueibacterota bacterium | reverse complement strand
GTTGTTAATTTACCAAATGACGAAATGAAAGGCAGAATTATCGGTCGGGAAGGAAGAAACATCAGAGCATTCGAAACGAGCACTGGCATTGAAGTAATTGTGGATGATACGCCGGAAGCTGTCATATTATCCGGTTTCGATCCTTATCGACGTGAAATCGCCAGGATAGCACTCGAAAAACTAATTACGGATGGCAGGATTCATCCGGCACGAATCGAAGAAATCGTTGATAAGAGCAAATCAGAAATGGAGGAGAAGATCGTGGAAATCGGCGAACAGACGCTTCTCGATGCCGGCATTCATGGTGTTCATCCCGAATTGGTACGACTTCTGGGAAAATTAAATTACCGAACGAGCTATGGACAAAATGTTCTGCAGCATTCACTGGAAGTTTCTTATTTGACCGGACTCATGGCATCTGAATTAGAACTCGATGCTTCGCTGGCAAAGCGCGCAGGATTGTTGCATGATATCGGTAAAGCAATAGACAAGACGACAGAAGGAACGCATACTGAAATCGGTGTTGAAATCGCCCGGAAATACAAAGAGCCTGAAATCGTTCTGAATGCAATCGAATGTCATCATGAAGACGTTGAACCAATTTCTCCAATAAGTATTCTGGTTCAGGCTGCTGATGCAATTTCCGGCTCAAGACCAGGAGCACGTCGTGAAACGCTGGAAGGTTATGTCAAGCGGCTGCAAAAACTCGAATCTGTTGCAGAATCTTTTGATGGCGTTGTTAAAACGTATGCAATCCAAGCCGGTAGAGAAATTCGTGTCATGGTTGAATATGAAAAAATTGATGATGCAATGTCCGAGCAACTTGCCAACGATATTGCAACTAAAATCCAGGACGAGATGGAATATCCCGGTCAAATAAAAGTAACGGTTATAAGAGAGTATAGAGCGATTAATTATGCGAAATAATAATATCATAACAGTACTTTTTGTTGCAGATATTGTCGGCAAACCGGGATTAAGAATAACTAGAAAATACATTCCTGAAATCAAAGCAGAACATCAGGTAGATTTTTGTATTGCGAATGGTGAAAATGGTGCCGGAGGAAAGGGCATCACTGAAAAATTAGCGCGGGAGTATTTTGAATTGGGCATAGATGCTATTACCAGCGGAAATCACATCTTTGAGAAAGCGAATGTTTTTAAGCAACTCGCGGATGAACGCCGCTTGTTAAGACCATTGAACTACCCACCGACGAATCCTGGACATGGAACTTACATTGCGACTTTGCAGGATAATGTACGGATCGCCGTGATGAATATTCAGGGGAGAACTTTCATGTATTCAATAGACTGCCCTTTCCGCACAATTTCCGAGGAGTTGAACAAAATAAACGAAGTAACGAAAATTATAATTGTCGATTTCCATGCTGAGGCGACTGCTGAGAAAATGGCTATGGGATGGTACCTTGACGGCAAAGTGAGCGCTGTTATCGGAACTCACACTCATATACAAACCGCAGATGAAAGAATTTTAACAAAAGGAACCGGATATATAACTGATGCCGGCATGACAGGACCGTACGATTCAGTGATCGGCTTGAAAAAGGAAATAGCTATTAAACGATTTGTTAACCAGACTCCCTCGTTCTATCAAGTCGCAGATAATGATGTCAGGTTTTGTGGAGTTTTGTTGAAGATTGAAAAAAATACCGGGAAAACATTGCACATTCAAAGGATTTTTTATTGATAGAGTATACCGCAATGGTAAGATAATTGCATCTATTTATTAGCATTAACTTTGAGGAACTTCTGACTGTTGTCGATGGTTATAAAATTGGTGAATTTGATCGATAACCTATATAGGATTTAAATCTATAGATTAAGTAACGCTATTTGCGAATGCGCCAGTAGCTCAATGGATAGAGCGTTGGCCTCCGGAGCCAAAGGTTGTGGGTTCGAGTCCCACCTGGCGTACATTTCTTAATGAAAACCAATATAGCATGAGCACGGAATTTACAAAAAAGGAAATTGAAGAGGGGAGAGTACTGGCATTATTAAGTTATATCCCGTTTCTCTGTTTTATACCATTACTCGGAACTCAAAAGAACAAGTTCGTTAATAAGCATGTTAAGCAAGGATTAGCTCTATTAATAATCGAAGTGATATCTTTACTTTTCTTGATTGAATTTTTCAGTCAATTATTCTGGATAATTGTTTTGTTGTCGTGTGTAGTGCTGGCAAGCATTGGCAGTCTAAGAGCATTATTTGGAAAAACATGGCACGTGCCCTATTTAGGTAAACTGTTTGAAAAATATGAAATATAGAACGAATGAATCAGATAACTAAAAGAAAAACTGTTACCACAGAAATTAGTATAGAAGAATTCGATGATCAACTGACTAATCTCGACGAGTCTGCAACTCCTCAGAACGATAGACTTCAGATTGCTAAAAAAGTGCTGGAAATTCCGGACAATTTCACTGATAAAATTGAAATTATTCCCAATGGTGAATATGTCGTATTCAAATGGCATCCGGAACGCTATGATGAAAGAGCAGAAAAACTGCATAAAAACGCTCTCTCACTGGCGCGATCCGGTAACTTGGACGACGCAATCAAACGCTGGACTCAGGCTTCACTTATCAACTCGACGGATCCCGATTACTATTTTAATCTTGGACTCGCTTATTTTGAAAAAAAACAGTACACAGAAGCAATTGAGAATCTTAATAGAGTGCTGGCAATTTGCCCGTTTTATACAAAAACCCACCTTATATTGGGGACTGCTTTCCTGAAAATCAGGAAATTCGAATTTGCTAAAAAGCATCTCCAGAAAAGCATAAAGTATTCCAAACCAATAACTTCTGCCTATTTAAATTTAGGAGCGGTTAACAGCATTTTGAAGCTTTACGATGAAGGGCAGAAGATGTTCGAAAAAGCGATCGAACTTTCTCCCAACGAACCACGAGCATATCTGGGAATTGCCAAAATTTATTCAACAATTGGAAATGACGAAAAAGCAAATGCATTTTTCAAAAAGGTAATCGAGTTGGATAAAAAAGGTAATTTGGCAAACTACGCCAAAAGATCTATCATCAGCGAAAATACATCAAACATCTCCGCTAAAGGTGAAGCTAACAGGGAAGCATTGAATCAAAATCCTGAAGAATACTATTCAGAAGGATATCGTTTATATATTAGCGGGGATTATACAAATGCAGAGAAAATGTATCAAAATTATCTAAAAATAAAACCTGATGATGATTACGTATGGTATGCACTGGGAGAAGCTCAATTAAGAAGTAATAAAGCAGAAGATGCTGTTAATTCATTTAAAAAAGCGATCAAACTTTATCCCAAAAAAGGACTATACTTTAAAGAACTGGCAGTCGTATTTGATGCTTTGAATAAACCAGATAAAGTGATTGCCGCGACATCAAAAGCAAAAGATTTGGGAAATGCAGACAGTGTTACTTATGCACTATGGGGAAAAGCGCTTTATAATTTAGGTAAACACAGTGAAGCGATAATAATGCTTGAACAATCGCTCGAAATAAATAAGAATAATTTTCTTGCAAAGTTCTACATTGCTAAAGCAAATATTGATTTGAAGAATTTTCAGGAAGCTTCTGATTATCTCTACGAAATCAAGGAAATAAAAATTAATACGCCACTCAAAGAAAAAGCATTACTGATGTACAATAAACTTAATGAAAAGTAGATTTTCAACAATTTATTAGGTCATATAAGATATATTATGTAAACTAATATACATTTATATTTTCTTTCCTCAGCTATATATCATTTCTTCTTCTTTATCAATCATAAATGTTTTACAATGAACAGCCTGTTTCATAATGAAACATAAATTTATGAATACGTTATATTCTTTTTGATTATAAAGCATTGATATTTTTAGTAATATGTTCTTTGTAGCATTTGGCATCATATTTGTTAGTAAAATAGAAATAATATAACTCTTAACTCACTGAATTATTTTGACTAATTAAGCACTGCATCTGGGTCCTATGTTCAATATTGCACGGCAAAAGCACATTCGGAACTTCTATTTAGCCAAAACCGTCAGAAAAGCTCCCCATATTGAGAAATCGCTGGATTATGGAGCTAATTTAAAGCGATCTGTTATTGTTGCTTTACTTTTTACAATTATTTGCTTGAAGTTATTTCCTCATTATACTAAACAAAAAATCTACAAAGATGTTCATAGTATATCAACCTTGGAGGTAATTGACATACCTGTGGTGAAGCCTGAGGAACCCCCTCCACCGCCTCCTGTTAAAATAGTTGAACCCATGAAAATGGTAAGGGTTAAGGAGCCTGATAAGGAAAAGAAAGATATCAAAGAAGAAGTCAAAGACCTGGATCTGAAGCTTGATATTGACAATGATGATAGTGAACTTTTACTGGCTAGTTCTCAATTAGGCGATCTTGGCTCAGCAAATTTTTCGACTCGAAACATTGATCGTCAGTCACTTGGTTCTTTGGAACTGGAATACAGTAGTTCACGACCAAATCTACATGCCGGAAATCCTTTGTCATTGGAGCTGGGCTTACCCGACGCAAATGTAAACAAAAAATATAAAGAAAAATCTATCGACTTAGATACAAAATCGTTATTGGCTAAAAAGAAGCCGAAACCAAGAAAGAAAGCCTCTAAAGACGAATCAAGTTTGGAAAAAATCATAAAGGTCAAAAAGAATCAATTTTTATTGCGAGAATCTGAATCGACCATCGGAACAACGGAATTCAAGACATGGAACAGAATTAATGCGGTTCTTGATCGACTAAATAAAGATCGCTATGGTGAATTACCGGATAATGTGAAACGCATATCGAATGGTTTAGCGGTTTCTTTTTCCTACCGAAATGGAAAGTCGCATGATATTTTTTGGTCGAAAGGAGGCAAGGTTATTATACGAGTGACCGGTGTTCAACCCAATAGCAATGTTGATGAATTAAGAACTGCCTATGATGCCTTATTGAGATTGTTATATAATATAAATTCTTGAACATCATGACTATAAAGAAAATCCTGACAATTATATTTTTTTTTATTTTTCTAATTAATCCTCTATCGGCACAGGAAGTTCATAAAATATTTTCAAAAGTCAAGGAGGAATTCACGAATCAGAATTATTATACGGTATTGAATTTATGCCGGGAAATTGAAAGAATATGCAGCGAAAATCCGGTTTCTGAATGTTATTTCACGAATGTTATGAAGAATGTATATCGCTATAAAGGATTAGCTGAATTTGAAATTTATAAACGAGAATTAAAACCAAAACGGCTCGAAAACTCGATTCAATCTTTGGAAATAAGTTACGGGCTTTATCGGGATGCTGAAATTCTGTATACGTATGGATATTTGTTGGCTGTACAATCCATTTTGTTGAAAAACATAACTGATTTGGATGGGCTGGTAAAATCATGGATTGGGATTCTTGAACTTTATGGTCATAACAATTGGCAGGTAAATAAAGATCTAATAGAAAAAATAAAAGATTATATAAAGGTCTCGGAAAAATTTGTTGTCAAAATTCCGAGCAAGCGATATGAAGGGCGCTTTGCCAGATTTATGATAGTGATGGCATGTGAACTGGCGGAAAATGCACAACTGAATTATGATGATCAAAACTTTTTCAATTCCTATAAAAATAAATATAACACAACTAAAATAAATCGGTTATTAGATAAGTTAACGGAGTAGCTGTTATGAGAAAGTTTGCTTCTCTCTTTTTGGTGCTTTTTATTTTAATTCTCTCGACTTCTCATTTACAAGCACAAAATGTACGGTCACTTTATAATAAAGTGAAAAAAGCGCATAAGGAAGAAAATTTTGCTACTGTGGTAAATCTTTGTAAACAAATAATTTCCCGCTGCGAGCAAAACTATCCTGATGCTGAATGTCGGTATACCGATGTTATGAAACAGGTGTATCAGTTCAAAGGCTTTTCAGAATACAAACTTTATTTAAGGGAAAACAATCTGGATCGCCTGGAGGACGCCATTAGTTCTCTAATAAAAAGTTATGACCTATATGGTGATCCTTACATTTCGTTCAATTTCGGTTACATGCAATCGCTTTTAGCTATAAAGCGTGAAAACGGTCGCAATTTAGACGGATTGGTGAATGCCTGGAGAGGAATTCTGGGATTATACGCTAATGAAGAATGGACTGTTTCAAACGATCTTCTCGACAAGTTGAAAATATTTACGCAACAAGCAGTGGAATTGGCAATAACGCCCCCCGACAGCGCTTTTACTACAGGTCGCTTCAATGGATTTATGATCCAATTAGCATGTGACCTTGCAAAAACTCGTCGTCTGTCCAGAGATGATAGTCTGTTCTTCAACATTTATTACAGCCGGGCTGTTGAGGACGAAATAAATTTAAGGGGAAATGAATGGCGAGCCCGGGGATTTGCTGCCGAAAAACTATTTAAAGAAGATCCGAATGATTCCACATATCGTGTGGCGAGGAAATATCTGGAACTTGCGTTTCGTTTTGCTAAGAGCGCTCAGCGTCAGGCAGAAATGTTGAAAGAATTAACGAAGGTGGCTCTGTACATGGAGAAATATGGTAAAAAGAGCCAGCGCGAAACCGAGTTGCAATATGCACGCGAAAAAGCGAGCCAGGCTTATGCTATTTTGATTGAACATAGCGCAGATATTGATCGAGAACTCGAAAATGAGATCAAGAAAGTTTATGGCAATGCGATTTTTCGACTGGTTGATTATTATTTCAGCATGGCAACGGCGAAGGACCGCATGAATGCCTTCTATCGTGCAAAACGGGTTGGAGATGAATTATTGGTGCCGGATGGTAACGGAGGACTCGTTCAAAAGTTCGAATGGGAGGGTTACGAAGATTTATATCTCAAACTGTCTGATGTCGGGTATGAAATTGGCGAAGAGCATTTTGCTGTCGATATGGTTGATAAAGCCTGGAAAGCAGCTTTGAAAATCAAT
>WJJN01000594.1 GCA_014729735.1 Candidatus Zhuqueibacterota bacterium | reverse complement strand
GCTGAAATCGACGTATCCAGACTGACGTTGGCATTCGCGCGCTGCTCGTAATTTAGCTCCCTGCTGCCGACCAGATATTGCAGAATCAGCGATGCGTCGTACGCCTGAACTTTATGATTCAGATCGACGTCCCCGTAAAATTTCGTCAGCAGATTCACACCGCCCGATTGCGCGTTGACCGGAATATTATCCACATCGAACAGCACTGAACGAAAATTGAGCGGGATCAACGTCGAGTCCTGGTCCGGCACAAAGAAATCGAGCCAGCATAGCACGCCGTCGCCGCCAATTGCATCGGCACCGGCAAACCAGACCACCACGCTGTCATCTTGTTCGTTCGCTTCAACAACCCACCCGGCATCTGCGGTCAGGCAGGAGTCGACAATCACACCGTTGAAATCCATGAAGCCGGCATATCCGCCGAGTGTAATTTCTGCCGAATGAAATGAGCTGTATTGAGGAAATTTAATATTTATCGGTACTTGCAGCGATTCTCCAGTATGGACATTGGGGGTGGGAATCGAAATATAGATCATGGGTTCTGTGATATTCAAAATCTGATTTGCTTCGATATCCGTAATCACCTGCTTGATGCCGGAATTCCAGTGGATGATGATAGAATCGACCATCGTTGCCTGACCGATCCCAAATGCTGCGGTCAGGCTATTCTGTCCGGCATAGCCTGTTTGCGCCGAAATTTCACGGTATTGGTGCACATTCGTGTCATCTACTGTGGTACGAATATGAACTTTTGTACCGATCGCCGATGTATTGGACGTATTTCCGTTCAGCTTCAATTGAATCCAGTTATTGTCATTGCCGTTATTATGAAACAATTTATTATTATGACCATATTTCACAGCAAAGAAGATGTCAATTGCACCGTCATTATCAT
This sequence comes from Candidatus Zhuqueibacterota bacterium, assembly GCA_014729735.1. Lineage (GTDB taxonomy): Bacteria > Zhuqueibacterota > Zhuqueibacteria > Thermofontimicrobiales > Thiofontviventaceae > Mariaggregatimicrobium. The sequence continues at coordinate 4,085 of WJJN01000594.1, read as the reverse complement.
AATCTGAGGATGCACAGCTAAAATGCTTGTCGCTGTCCTTAACGAGGACGTCATCAGTAATTTTCGTGAACGTTGCATCTCCATTATTTCTGCAAAAATAATTTTCCTGATTCCAGTTAGCGATAATCAGATCGAGATCCCCGTCGTTATCATAATCAGCCCAACTGCTGCCGTAAGAATTACCGGTATCCTGTGAAAATGAACCGGCAAATATCCGGGTGAAACTTCCGTTCCCATTATTACGGTAAAGAGAATTTGCCTCTTTATAATTTGCGACAAATAAATCCTGAAATCCATCATTGTTGTAGTCAGCCCAACTGCAGCCATAGGAATCGCCGCCATCATTCACCAGCATTCCGGTAGTGACTTTCGTGAAAGTACCGTCACCATTATTTTGATAAAGGAAATTATTTTGATTGGCATTGCAGACATACAAATCGGGATCACCGTCATTGTCGTAATCTGCCCAGGCGCAGCCCCGGGAATTGCCTCCGTCATTTACGATGTCTCCCGCTGTGATTTTTGTGAATGTCCCGTCGGCATTGTTATGATACAACGAATTGTTTCCGCCGTAATTTGAGACGAACATATCCAGGAATCCGTCGCCATCGTAATCGATCCAGCTACATGAAATTGAGTATTCCATATCCGTGGCAATATCGCCGGTCGTAATTTTAATGAATGCACCATCGCCCGTATTTTGATAAAGATAATTTTCCTGGTTCATGTTCGCCACATACAAATCGAGGTCGCCGTCATTGTCGTAATCTGCCCAGCTTGCACTCGAAGATTTGCCATTATCATTTGCGACAATCAGATGATAGATCTGTTCAAACGAGCCATCGCCTTTATTTCGGAGTAGAAAGTTATTCTTTTCGTAATTTGTGATAAACAGATCATCGTAACCGTCATTATCATAATCGCCCCAACATGAACTTCCGGAACTGCCATTATTCATCACAATATCTCCGGTGGTCACTTCAGAAAATATCTGACTACTTGCTTGTTCCGCAGAGAGGAAGAAACACGAAATGAAAAATAGGGTAATTACTGGAATGTAACTTTTTGCCTGATGATAATATTTTGTTGATCCCATTTCAAACCTCCTTTTGTTGGAAATCGGACAGTATTGTCATAATTTAATCTTTCAAATATCTACTGTTGCTGATTTTCAGGCTCGGAAGAACGGAGAAGTCCGGCTCAGGAAAGTCATCTTGTGATTAGCGAGCCCCCGACGAAGTGAGAAGTTCTGTTTTCGATAGAGAATTATCAAAAATTAAAAATCTTAAGTTAGAAAAATTCGATAATCATTCAATCAAAATGAGAAGCAGTGCTGTAGTCAGGTCAAAATAAAATATCAGTAACCGAATTCAGTGATAATTATTTTAAACTAATAAAATAAAAGAAAAAGTATTGACAAAGTCAAATATTTTATTGACTTTTTTAGGATTCATCTTATAGTGTTAAGTTTTTTATAATAAATAGATCGAAACACGAATTATATAATCACCTTGATAACAGTCAATCCATCATCGGTTGCACATATTGGAGGAAGTATTCCAGGATGGTGATGAGATTTCTAATGAACAAAATTGTAATAACGTCAATTTGCTATAACAGAAGAAGTGCTAAGGGCTATCAATAATTGTCCGCTATAGTAAAAAGCCAGACTCACTCGATTATATCGAAATGGCTTCCTGAATTTGTTGACCGCCAGAATAACATCGGAAACATAAAAAAGCCCTGCGCCGATGGTGATAAATAGTGATTTTTTTAGTGTAAAATAATCACTTTCAAACGTGTTCAACGCGCTCAGCATCATAATGCTAATGATAATGATGTAAATAAGCACCGGATATTTCATGTTTCCGAGTCCCGGTCGAAGGTACAGAAATATCAAAATCGCCATGATCGTTAAAATGAAAGCACTGGCAAAATTTCGTACAAAAAAACCATTGAAAAATGTGAAAGTAATGAAATATACAATATGAGAAAGCAAAAATAAGACCAAACCAACCATGAAAGCTTTTTGGGTACGTTGCATTAGTGTGATATCGCCGCCAAATGAGAACATAAGTCCGAGGAGAATCGCGATGGAATATGTTTGATTATGTTCCTGCGGAAGGATCATTGATAGCAATGCAATCACTATCAATAAAGCGGAAGAAACCGGTTTATACCGATTAATTTTTTTCCTGTTTTCATAAAACTCAGCTCTAACAAGTAGAATTACAAACACTACCAGTATTACGATAAACAGCAGATATACGGGCATTTTTACCTCGCTTTTAATTTTAAATAAAATGCTCGATCAAATAAAAGCCGTGCAGGAAAAAATAACCCTAAATATAAGTTACTTATTTTAAAATTGCAAGAAAAAATTAAATTAGATAAAAAAAGCCACCGCTTTTTGCGATGGCTTATTTTTAAGATTATAAAAAAGGCTTATTGAACGTTCAAAGTGGAGTAAAATCGATCACCCAACTGCTTTTATCGAAACATCTTTATTTTTCGAGATGCGATAGATCTTATAATTCAGGCTGTCACTTAATGCCTGCAAGCTGGCTTTAATGATATTGTACGAAGCGCCAACCGTCGACCAGGTATCCTCGCCGTCGCTGGATTCCACCAGCACACGTACTTTCGCCGCAGTACCATTCTGTTCACCAAGTACCCGCACTTTATAATCCACGAGATGGATCGATGCAATTTCGGGATAAAAACGCAGCAGCGCCTTGCGCAGCGCATTGTCCAACGCGTTCACAGGTCCCTGCCCATCGGACGCCGTGTGCTCGATTTCATCGTCCACTTTCACTTTCAACACTGCCTCGGCATACTCCTCGCCATTGCCGTTGAATTTGACATTGACTGTTGCATAAGTCACTTCGAAAAACGGCTCGAATTCTTTTAATTCCGCACGGAGCAGCAGTTCGAAGGACGCCTCTGCGCCATCGAACTGAAATCCCTCGTATTCCAGATTCTTGATGTACTGCACAAACTTGCGGCTGAATTCCCGGCTATCCGGCAGATTGATGCCCAGCTTTTCGGCTTTGTAACGAATATTGCTCTGCCCGGACAGATCGGACACCAGCACCCGCTGCTTATTCCCTACCAGCGCAGGATCGATGTGCTCGTACATCCGGCTGTCTTTCAGCACCGAGCTGACATGGATTCCTCCCTTATGGGCAAAAGCCGCCTGTCCTACATACGCAGCACGGTGGTTTGGTACGATATTCATTATTTCATAGACGTAATGCGACAAAGAGGTTATATTTTTCAAATTTATCTTCTGCACCGTTTGCCGATTCATTTTCAAAATCAGGTTGGGCAAAATGGAGCACAAATTGGCATTTCCGCAGCGCTCGCCAAAACCATTCACAGTTCCCTGTATATGAGATGCTCCTGCTTCCACCGCAGCCAAAGAGTTGGCAGTCGCAAGCTCGCTGTCATTATGCGCATGAATCCCAAGCGGCAACCGGGTGAGCTGCTTCACTTTCTTCGTAATTTCATAAACCTCGTGCGGCAACGTGCCACCGTTCGTGTCGCACAGCACGATGATATCGGCGCCCGCCTGTTCCGCCGCCAGGATCATTCTGAGAGCAAATTCGCTGTCATCCTTATATCCATCGAAAAAATGTTCGGCGTCATAAACGATCTCCCGTCCTCGTTCCTTGAGGAACTGCACCGATTTGTAGATCAGCTCTTCGTTTTCTTCGTCAGAAAGATTCAGCGTGAATTTCGAATGCAGCCGCCACGATTTGCCGAACAGTGAAATGACCGGCGTTTCCGCGGATAGCAGTAGATTGAGATTATTATCCGATTCAACCTTATCCGGAAAGCGCGCCGTCGAACCGAAGGCGCAAATCCGAGACCGGTCGAGACTGAGACTCTTCAACCGGTCGAAATATTCTTTGTCTTTGGGATTACTTCCGGGCCACCCGCCTTCGATGATATCAACACCGAATTCATCCAGCTTTTCGGTGAGAAGCAGTTTATCATGAATCGAAATATTAATACCTTCTGCCTGCGTTCCATCACGCAGGGTCGTGTCAAATAACTCGATTAGGTCATAATTATCCATTTTT
>WJJN01000593.1 GCA_014729735.1 Candidatus Zhuqueibacterota bacterium | reverse complement strand
TCAGAAAGTGTTCCATTACTTCAGGAACTGCCTAAAATACATCTCTATTCGGATGGCACGCCGGGGCTCATCACACTTGTTTATATTTTCTCTTTTATTGCTGCGTTTATCCTGATCATTGCATGCGTCAATTTCATGAATTTGAGTACTGCCAGAGCGACACAATATGCCAAGCAGGTAGCTGTCCGAAAGGTTGTTGGGGCAGCACGCCGGCAGATCATGTTGCAATTTTTAGGAGAATCAATAATTGTCTCCTTTGTGTCGCTTCTCATGGCACTTTTAATTGTTGAGATGACACTGCCTGGTTTCAACATACTTGCCAATAAAGATGTCTCCTTAAGGTCTTTTGACACAGGTGTGATAATAATTTTCCTGGCAGGTGTGGTTGTATTTACAGGAATAAGTGCTGGAAGTTATCCGGCTCTGTTTCTTTCGTCGTTTCGACCGGCGAAAACACTGAAAGAAAATCGCATCCCTGAAGCGCACAGCAGGCTATTTCGAAATGGATTGACGATTTTTCAATTCACTATTTCCATCGTCCTGATCAGTAGCATTCTGGTGATGCGTGATCAGCTTCATTATCTTCAAACAAAAGATATCGGGCTTAATCGGGATTATGTAATGGGTATCGCGAGTAATATGGATTTAAATGAGAGATTCGAAAGTTATAAACATGAAATATTAAAAAATCCATCGATTAAAAGTATGACATCGAGCCAGAATCAACCCATCGATGTTGGTAATTATATTGATGTGAACTGGGAAGGTCACTTTAATGAACCGGAGATTACCATGGCTTACAGCACGGTGCGGTATGATTTTTTTAAAACGTTAGGAATGAAAATTATTCAGGGGCGTCCATTTTCCCGTGATTTCCGCACAGATGAAACCGAAGCATGTATTATTAATGAAACCGCATTAAGGCAAATGCAGTTGGATTCACCCATCGGGAAAAAAGTCTATTTTAACCATCCGGCGTTTCCCGAATCTCTGAAATATGTCAACATTGTAGGCGTTGTGAAAGATCATCATTTTCGTTCGTTGCACGAAACGATTGGTCCGTTTATCATTCGCATATATGAACCATATCAATCATTTATCTATTTTAAAATAGATCCGGAAAATATTGATAAAACAATCCAGTATATCAAAAAGGTGACGCATCAATTCGCCCCGGATTTTCCGTTTTGGTATACGTTCATGGACGATGCATATAATAAGCTGTACGAAATTGAACATCGTGTGGAAAAAATATATCAGGCATTTGCTTTTTTGGCAATTTTTATCTCCTGCCTGGGTTTGTTAGGACTGGCTTCATTTACCATCGAGCAGCGAACCAAAGAAATTGGCATTCGAAAGGTATTGGGAGCGTCAATGGCAAGTGTGATGAGATTACTAACAAAAGATTTGATCAAGTGGATTGTGCTTGCCAATATTATTGCACTGCCAATTGCGTATTTTGCGATGAATGTCTGGTTACAGAATTATGCTTATCGCATTGGAGTCAACTGGTGGATGTTTTTGTTTGCTGGATTAATTGCCCTGGTAATCGCTTTAATGACAGTGAGCTTCCAAACGTTTAAGGCTGCTTTTAGGAATCCGGTGGACAGTCTAAGGTATGAATGAAAAAATGAAGTATATAAAAGGATTGAAAGAAATATGTTTATAAATTACATAAAAATTGCAATTCGAAATATCAAAAGTAATTTGGGCGTTTCGTTCATAAATGTGACAGGGATGGCAACAGGATTAGCATGTGCTATCCTGATCCTCCTATGGGTCAAAAATGAATTGAGTTATGATACTTTTCATGAAAACAGTGACCATATCTACCGTTTGGAAACCACCAAATTTGATGAAGATGGAACATCCGGCGGTTACGCCCCTCACCATCCTATACCGTGCGGACCTGCATTGGAGAGTGACATCCCGGAAATAAAGTATGCAATTCGATTTAGCGAAGAAGTGACTTTTGTAAAAAATGATAACATGGTAGATGAAGAATCCATCCTTTTGGCTGATAGTCTGTTTTTCACGGCATTTAGTTTTGATTTTAAATACGGTACGAACAGGCATGTTTTAAGTGATCCATTTTCGATTGTGTTAAGCGAACAGTCTGCTATAAAATATTTTGGAGAAACAAATCCCGTCGGAAAAATCATTGAGGTTCTTATTGGAGAAAAATATATTGCACTGCAAGTAACCGGTGTTTTGAAACCATTGCCATCAAATTCTTCTGTTTCCTTTGATTTTGTGGCTCCCTATTTATTACTCCGCAATTATCAATGGTTTCAGGAACGCCTTGATTCATGGCATAGCTGGAATTCTCCCACCTATGTCGTATTGAAAGAAAATGCAGATGCTCAACTTGTCGAAAATAAAATGGTATCATTTTGGGAAACCTATCTTGGAGAATGGTTTAATGAGATACGGGCGAACGGAAGCTGGAAATATGAATTTAATCCAATTAAGACACGTTTGCAGCCGCTTGAAAATGTTCGTCATACGCGGCTCAAATTTTACGGGATTGCATCCTTTAGCGATCCGAAACAAGTCTTTATCCTTTCGGGCATTGCGTTGGGTATATTATTCATTGCATGCATTAATTTTATGAATCTATCCATCAGTCAGGCGTCGAATAGATCGACTGAAATTGCAGTGCGGAAAATAGTTGGTGCTACAAGATCGCAATTAGCACATCAATTTTGGATCGAAGCCGTGATAATTAGTTTTATATCAATGGTCATAGCTCTCTTTGTTGTGGAACTTGCGCTCCCCGGCTTTAATGATATTGTCCAATCGCACTTGAAATTTAATATATCACAAAACTGGCTCACATTATTTGCAATTTTTGGAATCACACTCGCCACAGGAATAATCGCCGGGAGCTATCCGTCGCTGCTCATGTCCGCTTTCAAGCCTGCAAATATTTTCAATAAAAAATTTCGATTTGGAAGTTCAAATCTTTTTACGCGAATTTTGGTGATATTTCAGTTTTGTCTTGCCATTATATTCATTGCTTATACAGTCATAATTTTTCTTCAACTTAAATATATAAACACATTCGATGTAGGATTTAACAAGGATCGAATTGTCGTTGTTCGGGGGGATTATCAGAGTGTGGATGCGACGCGCATTATGGATATATTCCAAAAGGAATTTTCGCACGATCCGGACATTGAACAAATATCCGGAATCAATTATTCTTTCTCGCGAGGTTATGATCGGATTGGATTCAGGGGAAAAGATGGAAACACATATCGTGCATGGGCATATCGAGTGAGTCCGAATTTTTTGGATTTTATGGAAATCCCGGTGGTTTCAGGTCGAAATTTTAATACAACACACCAGTCTCATTTTTCAAATGCTGTGATAGTCAATGAAAAATTAATCGAAGCATTCGAGATCAAAAATCCAATCCAATCTCGCATCCATGGTTTGAATACGAGGGGATTAAAGGATCCGCAAATAATCGGTGTTGCAAAAGATTTTCATTTTGCCTCTTTAAATAATATTGTTGAGCCAATGATCATGTATGTTAATCCCGAAGAAGATATCAACTATGTTCTTGCCAGGCTGAAGGCAAATAAGATCCAGGCAGGTATCAGTAAACTGGAAAAGAAATGGAGTGAAATAAATCCCGATCTCCCGTTCCAATACTCCTTTTTGGATGAAGATATGGAACAGCAATATCTCAATTACGCGATGCAGGAAAAAGTTGTCAATTATGCGTCCAAATTGAGCATACTCGTTATCATTATCGGTTTGTTTGGTTTGTCTACATATACTTTGGAGAGGAGAAAAAAGGAAATCGGAATCCGCAAAGTTTTAGGCGCTTCTGTGGGATCTGTACTAGAATTGATGATCAAAGAGTACATGCTTCTTGTAATTGTCGCCAATTTAGTCGCATTGCCGCTCGCGTACTATTTTGCCAGGGAATGGTTACAGAATTTTGCCTATCGCATTGATTTAACTGTTTTGCCATTTGTGCTTTCAGGGCTCTTTGCGCTAATGTTAACTTTTTTGACTGTTTTTTATCAGACAATCAAAGCAGCGCTGGCAAATCCGGTGGACAGTTTGCGATACGAATGAAATGTGAGATACGAAATGGAACGTGCCGGAGTGCAATATATTTATGGACTGCCAGAATTATGCGCAAGACTCCAGCAAATTTAAGGAGAAAATCATGTTACAAAATTATATAAAAATTACACTTCGTTATTTTTTGAAAAATAAACTATTTTCGATTGTCAACATAATTGGCTTAACCATCGGATTTGCATGTTTTATTTTACTGGCTCTGTATGTCATCGATGAACTGAATTTTGACCGTTTTCATCGCGATTCCGACCGGATTTACAGAATCATTCAGCATATTCATGAGAATGAGGGCAGCAGCAGGAAAATAGCTGCCGTGGCGCCACGAATCGGACCTGCGGCGGTCGAACAATTTCCGGAAGTTCAAAGTCAAGCACGGTTAATAGAAATAGGCAGAGTGACAATCGGAAACGAACCATTGAATCGCGACTATGAAAGAATATGGATCGCCAATGCCAATTTTTTCCAATTTTTCGATTTCGAATTTGTGTATGGTGATGAACAAACCGTTCTTACAAAACCTGATAATCTCGTGATTACTGAATCGATTGCCCGTAAATATTTTGGCGAAACAAATGTTGTTGGGAGAAGACTCTATACAAACGTCTTCGAAGCTACAATTGCCGGAGTCATCAAAGATTTTCCGGCGAATTCGCATATAAAAATAAATACGATTCATGCCGAACCAACCTGGCAGCGGGAAATATCACAATGGAACGAGTGGGTCAATTCTAACTGGACCTCCAATTCTTTCATAACATATCTGAAAATGAAGCCGGAATTTGACAAAAAGGGATTTGAAGAAAAGTTAACCGGACTGGTTACCTCCAATTATGATGATCAGATAAGCTACACAAGTTCATTCTCATTGCAACCGCTGCATGCTATTCATCTCTACTCAGGCGACATACAGGGAGGAATGAATGTCAATGCAGGGAATCCATTGTATGTTTATATGTTCAGCATCATTGGGCTGCTGATTTTGTCAATAGCCTGCTTTAATTATATGAACTTATCCACAGCGGCTGCTTCCCGCAGAACCAGGGAGGTAAGCATGCGAAAAACATTGGGAGCAGGCAAAAATCAGTTGATTTTTCAGTTCACCGGTGAATCGCTGATATTATCTCTGCTTTCGTTTCTCCTTGCTGTAATACTCCTCGAGCTGACGTTGCCGATTATTTCCGGATTTATAGGAAAGACGCTAACGCTGCCATTGGATAATATTCTGCTGGTTACGGGATTATTCCTTATCGTTATCTTTTCCGGGATCATTTCGTCGCTATATCCTACATTTTTCCTGTCAAAGGTCAATCCTGCGACGGCGCTCAAAAAGGAGATTAAACTGGGTGGAGGTCGACTTTCATTACGCACGATTTTAGTAGTAGCACAATTTGCTGTTTCGATTATCATGATTTCAGCAACCCTCGTGATTTACAGACAGCTCGATTATCTCAGGCAAAAAGATCCCGGTTTTCAACTGGAAAATCTTCTTGTTGTCGACATCAACAGCGGGGCACTGCGCAGTCAGTTTGAGAGTATAAAACGCGAATTTAACAATCTTTCGGATGTACGAAGTGTGACAGTATCATCCCGTGTCCCAGGGGAGTGGAAAGTATTTCCAGTGGCAAATGTGGAACATCGCCGAAGTGCAGCAAAAGGACAGATGATTTTTGTGGGAGTCGATGAGAATTTTCTGGATACCTATCGTATCAAACTGGTAAATGGTCGCGCCCTGCGAAATGATGTTGCAGACTCGAACGCGGTTATGCTAACCGAATCTTCTGTCAAGCTACTTGGATTAAAGGAACCGATTGGCGAGATTCTGGATATTAAGAGTACTATATGGGCAGGTGATTTGAATGAACAGGACTATCCGTATAGCCCACGCGTCGTCGGCATTGTCAAGGATTTTCATTTCCAGTCGTTTCGGGAAAAAATGCGTCCGCTTATGTTGGCTTCGCACCGCAATCCGATTCACAGTATCGATTATTACACACTTCGCATTCGCACAAGCAATTGGCAGCAAACTCTCGCCAATTTACAGTCTATCAATCAGCAATTCGATCCGGAAAATCCAATGGAATATACATTCCTCGGGAACAGATTCGAACAGTTTTACGAAGCCGACTGGAAGCGGGGGCAGCTTTTTCTGGTTACTTCGGGTTTGGTTATTTTAATCGCAGCCATGGGACTTTTTGCCCTGGCGTCATTTGCTATCGAAAAACGCATCAAAGAGATCGGCGTTCGGAAAGTACTGGGAGCAAATATTCTTGATATTATCTGGCTTTTGAACCGCGAGTTTACACTGCTGGTGGGGATCGCTTTTATCGC
>WJJN01000592.1 GCA_014729735.1 Candidatus Zhuqueibacterota bacterium | reverse complement strand
CAGTGGATGATAATGCGATTATCTGGCTGAACGAAAAAAAAGTCGGCGAGCATTACGGTGCAAACAGCGAATTTAAATTGAACCTTACACCCCACATCCTAAAAGGTGAGAATCGGCTCGCAATTCTTGTCGAAGATACAGGAGGTCCCGGTGGTTTAAACGGCAGCGTGACGATTATTCCGTTTCAGGAAAAGGAAGACCTGCTTAAAGGACGCTACTTCGATGCACCGACGCCGGAACATCCGGAGTGGGCACAAGGAGCAGTCATTTATGAATTGAATACAAGGCAATTCACTCTACAGGGAACGTTTAAGGCAATCGAGCCGCGCATTCCGGAATTGAATGAATTGGGAGTGGATATCATCTGGTTTATGCCAATCCATCCGATAGGGGAAAAACGCCGTAAAGGCACGCTCGGCAGTTACTACTCAATTAAGGATTTCTACGGAATTAACCTGGAATTCGGAACTCTAAGCGATTTTAGAGATCTGGTGCAGCAGATTCATGAGGCAGGGATGTATGTGATCATTGATTTGGTAGCGAATCATACCGCGTGGGATAATCCGATGATTGAAGAACATCCTGATTGGTACACTCACGATTCGGAGGGCGATATCGTGTCGCCGAATCCCGACTGGCATGATGTGGCTGATCTGAACTACGAGAACAAGGAATTATGGAAATACATGATCAAGATGATGGGGTATTGGGTGCGCGAAATCAATATAGATGGATACCGATGTGACGTGGCATCCATGGTGCCCACGCCGTTTTGGATCGAAGCGCGCAAACACCTGGATTCGATAAAACCTGTTTTCATGTTGGCAGAAGCAGAAACGCCGGAACTGAACGCCTACGGCTTCGACATGACATATGCGAGTGCAATGCATAAATTGTTCAATGATATCGCTTCCGCCAAACGCTCGCCGAAGCGTATTGACGAGTATCTAAGGCATGAATATTATCATTATCCGCAGGGAAGTATGCGAATGCGGTTCACGTCCAATCATGATGAAAACACCTGGAATAAATCGGCGATCATACGAATGGGGCGTGGTGGTGCGAAAGTAGGAGCAGTACTGACTTTTACTCTTCCAGGAACGCCCCTCATTTATAATGGACAGGAGACGGGCAACGAAAAATCTCTTGAGTTTTTCGAACGCGATCCAATTGTCTGGAAAGAAAGTGAATTTCGACCGTTTTATCAAAAATTAACCTCAGTATATCATCATCAGCCGTCGCTGGTTCACGGTACGATGACAAAATTGATAAGCACGGATGATGACCGGATTTATGCATTTGTCCGCCAATACGAAGATGATCAGGTAATTGTAATTGCCAATTTTAGTGAAAAGCCATTCAGCGGAGACATAGACTTCAGCCGGATCGAAGGGCTGTTCACTGATATATTCAGCGGTAAAAAGCTGAGCATCAATGACACTACAATGCAGATGCAATTATCGGCATGGGAGTATCTTATTTGTGTAGAATAGGAGAATAATACTACTCTTTCAAATAATTCTTACATTGCTCACGGCTTATTCGGGATCATTGTTTTTCTTACTATCTTCTCCATTGTAACGAGTGAGCTTGTTCCGCAATGTTCGCGCGGTAATACCGAGACGCCGTGCAGCAAGTGTTTTGTTTCCATTGCATTGTTTCAGAATTTTATAGATTTGCTTCTTTTCGACCTCTTCAAGAGTTTCCGCAGGAATATTCACAACTTTAATATTGGCTTTAGTATAGGGTTTTTCGGTGAATAGTACATCCAAATGTTTGGGACGGATCACTTTTTCTCTGCAAATAACTACAGAGCGTTCAATGAGATGTTCCAATTCGCGCACGTTACCAGGATAATGATATTCCATCAGCGCATCGATTACGTCGTCCGAACAACTGATATTGTTGCGATTATTCTCGCAGGAATATTTCTTTAAAAAGTAATCGATGAGCAGTGGAATATCCTGTTTCCGTTCGCGTAAAGGTGGCAGATGAATAGGTACTACATTCAGACGGTAATACAAATCCTCGCGGAAACGATTTTCTTTGACCTCGGTTTTTAAATCTTTATTTGTCGTAGCGATAATGCGCACATTAACCGGAACGCTTTTGGGATTGCCTACTTTTTCATATTCTTTTTCCTGAAGCACGCGCAACAATTTTGCCTGCATCGAAAGGCTCATCTCGCTTACCTCATCGAGTAGCAGAGTGCCATTATCTGCCAGCTCAAACCTGCCTTTTGCATCTTTGATCGCACCGGTAAACGCTCCTTTTTCATGCCCGAAAAGCTCACTTTCTGCTAATGTTTCGGGCACCGCTGCGCAATTTGTTTTGACAAATGGACCGTCTTTTCTGGGACTCCCGTAATGAATCGCACTGGCAATCAGTTCCTTTCCGGTTCCGCTTTCGCCGTATATTAACACTGTCGCTTTGGAATTAGCCACTGTTTCCACCATTTCAAAGACATGCTTCATTTTCGTGCTTTTTCCGATAATATTTTTGAAGTTCGAGGACTTTGGCTTTCTCTGCATAAAATATTGATCAACAGTTGTTAGCAGTTCCTCTTTTTTGATCGGTTTTGTCATGTAATTATAGGCTCCCGCTTTCATTGCGGCAACTGCTGCCTTGATTGTGGCGTCAGAAGCAATTACGATCACAGCCGGGGAAGTTTTGATCTTCCGTGCTTCTGCAACTATTTTCATACCATCGACGCCGCATAACTGTATATCGGCAATTACAAGATCATATGTGCGTGTTATAAGTAATTGATGCCATTGCTCTCCATTTGAAAACTCAACCTGATAATTCCTTTCTCTTAGAGTCTTAAATAATTCGTTGTTTGAATTCTTTTCATCGTTAATAATCAGAATACTCTGCTCCCTCTTCGTCATAGCTCCGATCCTCTGCACTGATACTAAGTCAACATTTAAAACACATAAGTATGGATGAAATTCGAAAATGAAGTTTTTTCGTAAATTTTTATAGAGAGTAATTGGCAACAAAGACCATACCATATAGATATATCAGGCTAATATATGGTTTTAACCTATTGTAAATTAATCAGATGAAAAATAAATAATTCTATTCACCTGAAATTATGATGGTTAAATTAGCTGGTGTAAAAATATACAATTCATATAAAATTTATCACTTCCCTCTGAAATCAACCTAAACTACTCCTAATTTATACTATCGGCAGAAATATTAAAAATTGTTTGAGTAAAATTGCATTTTAAAAAATTCCTTGAATTTTAGTGAAATTAGTTTTATATTGGAATTGCATTTTGTGGAAAAACTTCTTGACATTTGGAACGATAGCTCATATATTAGAGTTCTATCTTAAACGATGCGGATAATGTTAATCACTTTACATTGAGAGGGTGGAAATATAAAAAATGGATTTAATGATTCTTTCTTCCATAATCAGCATCGGGGGATTGGGCTTACTTTTTGGTGCCGGTCTGGCGTATGCTTCAAGAAAATTCGCAGTAGAGGTAGATCCTAAGATCGAAGAAATAATGGATATTTTACCTGGAGCCAATTGTGGCGCATGCGGATATCCCGGTTGCAGCGGATATGCAGAGGCGATCGTAAAAAGCGGCGCGGATATGGATATCTCGATGTGTTCGCCCGGTGGTGCCGAAGTTACCCAAAAAATTGCGGGTATTATGGGGGTAGAGGCAGGCGAAGCAGCCGAAAAAATGGTTGCTGCAATTCGATGCCAGGGCGATGATGAAAAGGCGCCGTCGCGCTTCAATTATCAGGGAGTTGCAGATTGTACCTCAGCGCAGTTGATTATGGGGGGTGGTAAAGCATGCGAGTATGGCTGTCTGGGTCTGGGAACATGCGTCGAGTCCTGTCCCTTTGATGCAATGTACATGGCGGACAACGGACTGCCTGTTGTTATCGAGGAAAAGTGCACCGCCTGCGGTGTGTGTGTTGCCGCATGTCCTCGTAATATAATAGAATTGATCCCGGTGTCTCAGAAAATATTTGTCGGCTGTGTGTCTCAGGACAAGGCAAAAGCCGTTAAAAAGGTATGCAAGGTGGGTTGTATCGGATGTTCGCTTTGTTCCAAACCAAAGGTCACACCTTCGGGCTCGATTGAAATGGATGGTAATCTTCCGAAAATAGTGGATCGGAAAGCGGAAGATTTGGAAATGGCTGTGGAGAAATGTCCGACCAATTCCTTTGTGGTTCGCAAATAATAAATTGGAGTAGATAATGAAAGAAAAAGTTGAAAAAGTTTTAGATAAAGTTAGACCGTCTCTGATTGCTGATGGCGGTAATGTTGAATTAGTGGATGTTGAAGATGGTGTTGTCAAAGTAAGATTGCAGGGCGCCTGTGCTGGTTGCCCCATGTCACAGATGACCTTGAAAATGGGTATCGAACGGATTTTAAAACAGGAAATTCCTGAAGTCAAGGAGATTGTATCAGTTTGATCACAATGACGGATCGAAAATTGGGTGACGAATGGGAAGAATGGGATGGCGACTTCTCCCGGCTCGAAACCGATGTGGAAACCGGGAAACGTGTTTTTCTCGGCTTCACTGTGCTAAGCATCTTCATGGTGGCTATCGCAACGGCATTCTTCTGGTATTTAATAAAACCGCGCATTCAGCAATTGAGTCCGTCACTTGCTCAGTTGATGGAATACGCGGTTCTCATTTTTATATTTTTGCTGTTTGTCAGCTTTTCGCAGATGGTGCTTTCCATTATGATAAAACGCGATTTGTTGATAAAGATCCGCGGACGATATGTTTCCCTGAAGTTTTTAACACCGCTTGTGCTAAAATTGGGGGAAAAGTTTGGAATTTCTTATGACCGGATGGGGAATTCTTTTATTAAAGTAAGTAATTCGATCATCACAACGCGACGAAGGCATATTGCGAACAGCAAAATATTGATTTTGCTCCCGCGATGTTTAACTAAAACATTGCAGAACAAGATAAAGGAACTTGCAAAACGGTATCAATGTTTGATTTTTACAGTGCCGGGAGGAACTCTTGCCAGAAAAATAATTGCGCGTGAAAAACCAAATGCCGTTATCGGCGTTGCCTGCGAACGGGATTTAATGAGCGGAATCCGCGATGTCAGCAAAATTCCGGTGATCGGAATTACCAATCAAAGACCGGAGGGACCCTGCAAAAATACTGTTGTCGACTTCGATCAAATCGAAGAGGCGATACGATATTTTCTGGATCAGGACCTGGGGCAATCCGAGCGGCGGATTGCCCATTGAAGCTACATTTTAGTCTGTTTCCTTTCTTTTCTCTCCTTCAAATCGCATCAAGGTAAATAACAAATCACTTAACCGATTGATGAAAATAATGATATTTTCATTAAGCTCCATCTCACGGGACAATGCCCAGAGTCGTCGTTCTGCTCGTCGACATACGGTGCGGGCAAGATTCAGAAACGCGGCAGATGCCTTGATGTCAGGCACGATAAAATGATCCAGTTTTGGAAGATGTGAATCAAATTTATCGATATTCTGTTCTATGTAAGCGACATCTTCCTTGCAAATAATTTTGGTGAGCAAGGATCTTCCCTGTTTATCGGAAGCTATTTCCGCATTAATATCATGACAATAATTTTGAATTTCGGAAAGAATTTTCAAGACTTCAGGGGTGACATTTTGTGTTTTCACAACAGAAATTATCGCACAAAGTTCATCCAGTGTGCCATAAGCTTCAACCCTTTTCGAATCTTTCTCAGTGCGCGAGCCTCCGAATAAAGCTGTTGTACCTTTATCACCGGTTCGGGTATAAACATCAGCCTTTTTGTTTTTCATTGTATGTTATTCCTGAATTTGTCGTATATTAATAGAATACACGAAGAAATCAATTTGGAGTTCCGTAAAGCATTTTAGATCAGGAGATGAGCGGATTTTAGGCTGTGTTGAATTAACTGCTTGACTTTTAGCGAATATTTGTTTATTATCTATAGTAATATACTACAGTTATCTACACGAATGCTGCATCATGTCGGATTGAAAATATCAATATTAATAT
>WJJN01000591.1 GCA_014729735.1 Candidatus Zhuqueibacterota bacterium | reverse complement strand
TCGGCTGCATCTTCCACCCAGTCATCGCCTTTCCGCTGCATCGTCAGCACCCGCCCCTTGATAATATGGGCATCGATGGATTTGTCATTTTTATCGATTCCTTTATTTGCCAGATCGATTGCTTCTTCAAATAAATCTTCCGAAGCTTCCGTATTTTCGGTATCTTGTGCTTGCCTGGCTGTTACCAGAGCCATCCCGGAAAAAGCTTCAGCATAATCCGGATTAAGCGCCTTGGCTCGTTGGAATTCTTTCATTGCCTGATCCAGATTGCCGCGTTCAAAATCTACCATTCCGCGACTAAAATGATTTTCCGGTGTATCTAAAACTGATTTCTCTTTTTCCGGTTTGGGTCCACATCCAAATATGGATATCGTGAAAAGCAGCACGACAAATATTCCTAAAAATCTCACTTTTGTGCTCATGCTATTTCTCCCTTTCTTAAGTAAAAAAAACAAAACTTATATTTTATTAATCAACGATAAACATTACTTTGCATTTATCCAAAAAATTCTGATTTGCAGCCACTGCTTTTATCTGAGCAGCATCCTGTTGAGATACAACTACATCTGCTTTATTCGGACCAGACACTTTCATCGCTTTTACGACCATTGGATTATTCGCAACACGGTCATTCGAACGGGCACGATTCAGGTCTTTATCATATCCGACCATTCCCATTTTTACTGCCCATTCACGACTAACATAGCGGGATCCGTAAATTTCGTTTCCCTGTTCATCTAAAATTTTTGGTGCCATCGCAGGTCTTGCACCTAATCCTTTTGCATTGACAATTAATCCGGTATATGATGCAGCAGCCTGTTGCTGTTGTCCCTGATATTGCTGTTGTCCCCAGGGTTGTCCGTCCACAGTAGTCGGTAAAACGACATCGGTCAAAGCACCGGTGATCGGCATCTCCATGGTCACTTCAACAGAGCCATCGGACAGATATTTCGGTTCGCCAACCATTGTCGTATTTTTGACGATACCCTGAACTTTCGTGCTGATCACATCACTTGTGACCATTGCATTCTGGACAGTTGTTTCCGACGTCAACGTGACTCCTTTCACTGTTTCCAGCAGATTACGCCACGCATCCAGTTTGGCGGCTCTGATCGCAGAAGCTCTCTGTGAAACCAGTGGTAAATTCGGATTGCCGGCGCCAATCCCGGTTGCACGAATTACCTGATTTGACCAGTTAACTGTTCCGTTATCGCCAACCTGTTGATTGACATACTGTGCGTTGGCTGTAAAAGCGAGTGCAATAGCTAATACAGCAATCAATGCAACTAATTGAATTGATTTCATTTTATACTCCTTTATTTTAGTTAATGACGAAACGATAGTGAAAAAGTACAATAATGCTATATTTTGCTATATCTGTCTCAACGAGTGTACTTTTGCAAATTCATAATGTTTCATCTTTTCACTGTGATAAATATCACAATAATGCAAAAATATTATTATCAAAAAAAGAGAGCGAATGACGGGATTCGAACCCGCGACAACTGGCTTGGGAAGCCAGCGCTCTACCAACTGAGCTACATTCGCTTAATCCTGATTTTCATATTTTCGATTAAATTAATCTTTTTTTGCAAAAAAGTCAAGTAAAATTTTTATTTTTTAAATCAATTATTTACAAAGGTTACTATTGTAGTCTCAGGAGAATTCGTTTTTCCAGTTTTAGTTATGTTGTACCATTGAATTCGTTGATCTTTATTAAACCATGTAATTTGACGTTTTGCGTAATTCCTGCTTTTTTGTTTGATTAATTCCACCATCCGTTCCCTGTTGATTTCGCCGTCCAGCAACTGAAAAACTTCTTTGTAGCCGACTGTTTGCAGTGCAGGAAGATTTTTTGAATATCCGAGCTTCGAAATGTGCCTCACCTCATCTATCAAACCTTTTTCCAGCATTTTGTCCACCCGATCCTCGATTCTCTGATAAAGCACTTCCCGTTCCATCGACAGTCCGATGAAAACAGGATTGAAATCAGCCGGATTATTTGGCTTTTTCTGAAAATCGGATAATCTTTTGCCGCTGATTTCCCAAACCTCAAGCGCCCGTTTTATCCGCTGACTATCATTCGGATGTAGTTTTTGTGCCAGTTGTGGATCGATCTCAGATAACTTTTCGTACAAATATGTAAGTCCATTTTCCTTTTCTATTTTTCTTAAGCTTTGTTTAACAGCCTCATCCGCAACCTCGTCTTCAAAAAAGCCATCCACCAGCGCACGGATATATAGTCCCGATCCTCCAACGACAATCGCCAGCCTATCCCGGCTGCGTATCGTGTCAATTACCGAGCGCGCCTCCCTGGCATATTGTCCTGCGCTGTAATATTCATCCGGATATTTAATATCGATAAAATGATGTACTGCCCTGAGTTGCTCATCTGCCGTCGGCTTTGCCGTGCCGATGTTCATTAACTTGTAAACCTGTCGTGAGTCCGCCGAAACAATTTCGCTCTCGATCTCATCGGCAATATTCAAGGATAAACTCGTTTTGCCGACCGCTGTTGGTCCGACAATTATGAGAACGTCTTTTTTCTGATTGATATTGATCTTCATGAAGCTTAAGTTCGTCCGAACCGTTTGTTCAATTCATCCAGTGAAAGGGTGATAATTACCGGGCGACCGTGGGGGCAGAAATAAGGGCTCTGGGTGGCGAATAGTTGGTCGATCAACGAATTCATTTCTCCGAGGCTCAATTTTTTGCCGAACTTTACAGCAGATTTGCATGCGAACGATTTTGCAACATTGTCACGAATATCGAGACCGGTGCTTTTATTTTTATGATAGTCTTCCAGTATTTCATGGATGATGTTTTCTTTGTTGCCTAATTTTACATCCGATGGAATCCCTTCTACAACAACAGTGTTACCGCTGAATCCTTTGATGATAAATCCTAATTTTTCCAGAAACGGTAAAATTTCCATCAAATAGGAATAGTCGTCAGCATTCAAATCGACGACTATCGGGAATAGGAGTTGTTGGGAGCTCGGATTACTGCGCTCAAAATTGTGCAGCGCCTTTTCGTATAGAATGCGCTCGTGTGCTGCATGTTGATCGATAATGATGAATCCGCTCTTTATTTCAGAAATGATGTATTTGTTATGAACCTGCCACACGTTGGCTCGCTCCAGATGTTTCTGCGCACCCGGCGTTTTAACAGGCTGTGTTTTTTCAACTTCCGCTTCTTCAATTTCCACCGGCTCGTCGGATTTTATCGCTTCCACCAAATTACCTCGTTCGAAAACACTCAACGGAATTTGCGTTTGAAAGCTTTGTGACAAACGCGGTTTTTCAGCAATTGGAACTTCGGGCTTGCTGAACTGGAATGCCGGTATCACCTGCCCTGTGGAGAGCGCTTCTTTTACAGAGCCTCTCAAGATGCTATACACGCTGCGTTCATCTGAAAACTTAACTTCCATTTTTGAGGGATGCACATTCACATCCACGCGGCGTGGATCGATTTCCAGAAAAATTACGAACATCGGAAATTCACCCCGCGGAAGAATCGTGCCATAGGCAGAAATAATCGCATGATTCAATGCCCGGCTCTGAATATAGCGCCCGTTCAGAAATAAATACTGGTCTGCTCGTGATTTTTTCGCGCTTTCCTGATTACCAACATATCCGCTGATCTGCACAAAGTTGTGATTGTCGTTCACTTCGACAATTTTATCCTGATATCGACTTCCTAATACATCTACGATCCTTTTTTCAAGCGGCGCAGGCTTGAGATCAAAAACCTGTTGATCATTATTGTATAATGTAAATTCAATATCACGATAGGCAAGTGTAAAACGGTTCATAATGTTCAGAATATACCGATATTCGGTGTCGTCCTGTTTCAGAAATTTTCGCCGAGCGGGAGTATTATAAAAAAGATTTTTCACCGAAATAGAGGTACCGCGCACATCAGCGATTGCGCTAACATCTTCCACAACACCGCCTTCCAGTTTGATAAGCACTCCCTCATTTTCATTATGAACAGTGGAGCGCAACTCCATTCTGGAAATCGACGCGATGCTAGCCAGCGCCTCCCCGCGGAATCCTAATGTGTGAATATTGTGTAGATCGTTGTAAGTAGCAATCTTGCTCGTTGTATGCCGTTGTACTGAGAGAATTGCATCTTCCCGGTTCATCCCTGTTCCGTTATCTACTACCTTTATTAACGATTTTCCGCCACCCTTAACAACCACCGTGATTTGATCACTGCCGGCATCGATTGAATTCTCCACCAGTTCTTTTACCACAGATGCCGGACGATCAACAACTTCACCGGCGGCGATTTTATTCGTTAAATCCTCAGAAAGAATTTTGACCTTATTCGAATTACTCATATTCTAAAAAATCGGCTTATTTGTATTGCGACGAAATTTAATTTCAGTAGGTTGATAAGCTTCAGTGCACAGATGCTCCGAACTGATGAGGCAATTTAACATTTTTTTTTGATTAGATCAAGTTATTTATCACAAAAAAAAATCGGTGGCTGTTTAACAACCACCGATCTCTTAGCAAAGAAAACGTCTCTTATTGTTTAACTTCAACTCTATTTTCGTTCGGATTCAGACTATAAAGTGTCCTCTTGTTACCTCTAACATTGATCTTTTCTTTGTATACCGGCTCACCGAGATGAGGCATAACCTCGATGGCAATGAAGTTTCCCATTGATGCCGGATTGTCCACATCATATTTGGTAAAACCCATGGATTTTACTTCTTCTTTATTTTCCGCAATAAGATTCTTAATAAGCTCTCTGCCAGTGACGTCTCTCTCCCTTAAAATGTTTAGAACTTCAGTTCTAAGGTCTTCGATTGTCATAAAAAATCTCCTTATAAATAATTTTAAATTAATCCGTGATGCCTATTAATCATTTAATTACTTATAATGTTGTATCTAAACTGAAGTTTAATGTATGAGCCTGAATTGAAGCGTTCTCGCAAAAGGCAGATTACTTAATTTGCTTTAGAGCGCGCACTTTTCAAAATTAGAAGTGCCAGTCAACTCCGGAACGCATTTCTTTTATCACAAAGAACAGTCAGTGAATCATCAACGCAGCAACAACAAAATTAATTTATAAATTTGTATTCATCTCATATAATAAAAAGTAAGTATCGGCTCTACAATAAACAACAAACAAATTCCACTCATATAAATCAACCATTTGGACTCAAAAGAACAATTTTTAACTCCGTTTTCCCGGAAAAGTTTCATTTTTATGAAAATCCTGGATATAAATCGGCATAATAAGAAAATACTTGAATATGAGCGAATATTTTTGTAATTTGATAGACTACGATCTATCTTTCAATGATTGAAAGGCATAATACAGAATGGACGAAATTATCGATCGTTTTTTATCAGGTGATCGCAGGGCGCTGGCTCGTTTGATTTCAACTATTGAAAATAACTCCAAAGATTCAGTTGGATATCTCGATCAGATATATCATCGGATGGGGCGTGCATTTCGGATTGGCGTGACCGGTCCGCCAGGTGCTGGAAAAAGCACACTCGTCGACCAATTGACCAAATACTATCGCCGGCAGGATAAAAAAGTCGGTGTGATTGCCATCGATCCCACAAGTCCTTTTACTGGCGGCGCGCTCCTGGGAGACCGCATTCGAATGGGAGATTTATCGACCGATTCAGGCGTATTTATTCGCAGCATGGCAACCCGCGGCAG
>WJJN01000590.1 GCA_014729735.1 Candidatus Zhuqueibacterota bacterium | reverse complement strand
CATAAAATACGGTGTAAGGACCTCGTGCAATTCCCTGCAACGTAACACCGCGCGGGATCGTGAGCACGCCATCAAACCGGAATTGTCCTGCCGGAACATGGACTATGCCTCCTTTTTCTGCGGCTTTATTCAGCGCAGCCTTGAATGCCGAAGTATTATCGGTTTTACCATCAGCCATGGCGCCGAAATCCATCACATCGAAATCGGATATGCCGGCGTTTAATAATGATACGGAAAAGAACAGGGATATATATATCAGTTGAATTTTTCCCATTATGAATTCCTGATTATTAATTTTGAGCAGCAATATGTTCAACGATATTGCAGTCATAGAATTTTGTATACTTTGAAGTTAAAGATGCAGCCACGGTTTTGCTTTCGATTTTATCAAAGGCAGTGGCTCTTCAATGCCCGGCATTCGCGTGAATTCCGGTTTTTGGAGATTCGGTACCAGATCAGCGATATGAATCAATTTCCCGGATTCAATTGATCTATTCGCAGCAATCCCGCACAGGATCGAGTAAGCACCTGCCCGGTGATCTGCGGCTCGCATATATTTATCATCAACCGAATCCGGCTCGAAGATATCCCGAAGCATAATCGGATCGCCACCCCCGTGTCCACCTTCGCCGCCCCAAATATCGACTTCATACGCCGGTTTAAAATGCGGAAAGATTTTAATCCACGTACCCTCCTTTTTTAATGCGCCAGGAATGGTTTCGTCTCCGCTGACATAAACCTGCTCCTCGCATTTATGCTCCAGCCTCCCTTTCGTGCCGTTGAACGTCACGATATATCCTTCCCACGGCGCAAACGCATTCAATGAATAACTCAACATCGCATTGTTCTGATAACGCACAGTTGCACTAATCGAATCCTCAATATCGATACCCGGACTGAAAACGCATTTATCGCGAATGTAGCCATCGAAATGTTCATTTTTTAGATAAAGCCGGTTCAGCGATTGCAGCGATTCCATGTCCAGAACGAACGGGCAGCGTCTCTTCTCGCGGCAGGTATTGCAGCGCTCGCCTCGTTCGAGCAATCCGTAGCGTTCGCCAGTCTGCGGAGTGTAAAACAGCCGATTGCCCAATGCAAAAACAGAAGCAGGAATCGTCGATAGCCACCAATTTACAAGGTCGAAATGATGCGTCGCCTTATGCACCAATAATCCGCCGGAATTTTCCTTATTGCGGTGCCAGCGCCGGAAATAATCCGCGCCGTGCTCTGTGTCCAGTAGCCAGTGAAAATCCACTGAAATAATATTACCAATAACTCCGCTCATCAGCAGATCCTTCACCTGAGCCCGTGGCGGAGAATAGCGATAATTGAACGTCACCTTGCACTGGCGTCCTGTTTTTCGCTGAATATCCAAAATTCGCTTACATTTAACCTCATCAGTTGTCATCGGTTTCTCGGTAATCGTATCACAGCCCAGCTCCATGGCGCGGCAGATATAATGGTCGTGCAGCGAATCTTTCGTGGTCACGATCACGCAGTCCGGTGTGGTTTCGGCAATCATTTTCTCGAAATCGGCAGCATCGAATCCGGGAACAGACGTACCTTGATTTGCTACCCAATCCACACTATCCGTCAACCTGCCGGAATTATTATCACACAATCCAACCAATTCGCAACTTTCTCTATGTGTTTCAAGGATGGCATCCCGATACATTTCCGAGCGTGATCCCAATCCGACAATTGCATATCTTTTTCTTTCAGTCATTACATTCTCCAGAGTTGCAATTTAAATTAAATCTTTCTTATTCTATCCACCAATGGAAACCAAAATTTTCAATAACAAAATAATACTCACAAGTACCATCAGGGACAACAGGAATCCAATCGCATCCACTTTATTCCATTTGTTTAATTCCCAGTCTGTATTCGGAAAGAGCTTGATATGATCAAAGCGATTCGGGTTTTGATATGATAATTCCATCTCCCGCTCATCAATTTCAGGATCCGGATTCACCGGAGTTTTCATCTTCACAAAAAATCGATCCAATCTTTTTTTATCATCCGGGGCGGTTACAAGCGATACCAGGAGCAGTATCAAAAATGGTGTTAACGTTCGTATCAGCACACGGATCGTTTCATTCAAAGCGTAAGAATTTTTGGACAAATCAAACCCCATCTTTTCGATCGCAATCAATTCCAAATTCAACATTCCCTTTCCGTATTTGATGCCATCTTCATTCGCCCGGATGCCTTGGGTCCAGAAAATAGCTTTTTTAGGAAGCTTGTCGATCTTAATATAGCTCTCCCCGACCTCTAAGGGAATTGGTCTGCCCCCCATTTCGTAGCCTTCTGTTTTCAGTTTCTCCCATTTTGCTATTTCAGCGTTTCGTTGTTCAACATCGGTTTCATGAGCCACAAAAACACGTTCTAATGGTTTGGGATTCGTCATTTTTAAAAGATAGTCATTCGTTCGCAAACCCGGAAAAATGACTGGTGTAAAAATTGATCCAACCGAAAATAACATCAGGGCTGTGAGGATTGAAGCCCATGCAGCCTTGCGTGTCGCCCGACGCCATTTTATACCAAGCCAAAAGCTGGCAGCCACGATAATATTGAATTCCCATACAAGTTTGATCATTGCTAAAATACTGTCGAACTGAGTTGCGATCAACGCCCCGCCAATTACAACAACAGCGCCGGCAATCCGACCGAAGAAGACATAATGTCTTTCTGACAAATTTGGGAAAAGGGGGCGATACAGGTTCCGAATTATCAAACTTGAGGCAGTAAGCATCAGACAATCTGCTGTTGACATTAGTGCAGCCATTAAACAGGCGATCATCAATCCGACGAGGCCAATATTTAATGGTCCAAGCAGATCGAGAGTGGCATATCCCCACACCATATCCGGATTATTTATTGAATCATGATACAATACAATTGCTGCCAACCCTAACATTCCCCACAGGATTGTGCAGAATCGTTTCATATAATTTCCGCTTGTGAAACCGATACGGGCGGATAATTCATCCTTTGCCGCCGCAGTGGTAACCAGCATATTGGGGGTCATGACCACGGTAGTTGTTGCCATGAACGCAGCAGCAGCGATATAATACCAGGTAAAATCAATGCTTGCCGGAGAACCAAAAATATCAAAAAACGATTCTGGGAGACGTTCATGGATTATACGAAACGCATCAAACATTGAATCACCGCCAAAGATATCACTAATTTTAGCCCAGGCGAATGGTAGTAAAATAATCGACAAAATAATGATGAAAATTCCCTGGATGAGATCAGAAATAAACGCGGCCTCCAATCCGCCGGTAATCGCGTAGAGCATCACAATTAAGCAGACGACCCAGATAATGACTGATTCACTGACATGGGGGAAAATTTTACTCGGATTTTGTAGTTGCAATGTATTCAGCCGGCTTTTCTCTGTCTCGGACAGCGCTGAATAATCTGCCGCTTCCAACTTTTCTAATTCAACAGCTTTATTGTATTCATACAATTCTGCTTCAGAATACTGTTCAACGCTTTTAGGAGTTATAGCAACGATCGTTTTTGTCATTGCGTTAAATCCCAGCGCGATATTGACCATCATGCAAAAGCATCCAATCACTGCATAGGTTGCCGCCATTCGCTGGGATCCATAACGATCTTCAAAAAAATCGCCCATCGTCATAATTCGCAGCCTGCGAAACCAGAGCGACGTGATCCAGTACATTGGGGTGGCAAATAACATCAGCAACGTACTCCAGATCCCGCCGGCGCCGTTTGTAAAAGTCGTCGTCGTTACGCCGACTGCGTTCTCGGAGGATGTCGCCTGCCCGAATGCCGCAAATGTCTGCAAAATCTTACCGGAGCGCCGACCTGCCAGAAAAAAGTCTTCCTGATTACTTATTCGCCGCATTGACCAGAAACCGATTCCGATAATCACTGTAAAATAGATGCAAATTACAAATAGATCAACAAATGGTAATCCAAACATGAAACGCGTCTCCTATGTAAATGACGTTTTCTGATATTAATGATTATTCCAAATTCTGAGCCAGCAAAAATTCCGTTAAAGCCAACAACACCGCACCCTGAGCATGATTATCGTCGTACGGACGTTTTCGGTTAGCATAAGTTTCAAGATCTCGTTTGATCCCCGTTCCTTCGCATGTTCCCAGAATCGCACCGTCAGCAGTGATCCGGGCATTGATACCGCTAAATGCTTTCCGGGCAATCGGCAGATAATCCTCATCGATCCAGCCGCGATTCACGGCGCGGGCAATGCTGTACGCGAACATCGCCGTGCTCGACGTTTCCTCCCATAACTCGTGATGATCCAGAACCTGATACCAGCGTCCCGATTCTGCCTGATGTGGAATGAGTCCATCGATCTGTTTTTTAAGAATTGTAAGCAACTTCTGCCGGTCAGGGTGATCTCCCGGCGTAACCGACAACACTTCAACAATGCCAACCATTACCCAGCCATTTGCCCGGCTCCATTTGAATGGACTGGGCTTGTTCTCTTTAAAGAAATAACCATGATACCAGAGACCATCGTCATCCTGAACATAAGAAGCAAAGTGAATGATTTGATGAATCGCATCATCCAGATATTTCCTGTCACCTGTATATTGATACCAGCGAACTAGATAGGGACAGACCATATAAATATCGTCGCTCCATAAAGTTATTCCCTCTTTTGATTCAGGACGCCAGAATGTACCATTAACCAGGCGAGGTTGTTTGTGTGCAACATAATCTTCAACCCTGTTAAAAATCGCGTGTATCTGCGGCGTGGGTGTCACTGAATCACGGAGGACGCTTTCGAGAATTTGGTTAGTCATCGATCCGCAATGATCTAACATATATAATTTCACATACTCTTCGGTCGCACGATCATAAACATATTTTCCATAAGTCATAATCTGCCAGTTAAGATATTCAAGCTGCCTGCTAATAATTTCATTGTGCGTTTGTACATAATCGAAGATTTCAGGATCGTGCAAAACTTTTCTATTCGCGTATAATAATCCATAGAGTGTTACTCCCTGTGGATATTTCCAGAGCACTCCGGTGGGTGGGGTAGCATTTTGCACTTGTTCCCAGGTACCGCGAATATAGTCCCCTTCTGTCAGTTCCTTAATCTGGCGATGAGCCACCACAGTCAAAACTTCTTTAATGCTTCGTTTTTCATAAACAT
>WJJN01000589.1 GCA_014729735.1 Candidatus Zhuqueibacterota bacterium | reverse complement strand
TATTTTTTCACCATTGATCTGTTTCTTTCTGATATGACACTGTCCACAATTGCCAGTACGAATTTTATCGAGTAGTTTGAGTTCGGCTTGTTCTTCCTCTGTCAAATTATCTTTGCTTAGCAATTCCCGATACAGTTGTTGATCTTCAGGACGAAATGTCTCAAATCGATAATGCAGACGCTTATCGAAACGCAGTCCTATCTTTTGCAATCCTTCGCTTTTTAATAGATACGGATCCCGCTCCACAACATTCAAACGGTCGGGATGGCAGTTCAAACACTGATCCGTTTTATATACATCTTTAGGATCCACAAGTGGTTCTGCCCGGAGATTTCCCACCAGTTGCGCATTTCTGTGAATCTCGCGAAAATTTCTCAAATAAGTTGTTTGCACTGTTTTATCTTTGTGGCAATCAATGCACGAAAACTGGCTGTCCTGATAATTCTGATGAACAGGTCGCGTCGCATCAAAATAGGTGTATGGTCCGCGATTTTCATGACACGAAAAACAAAAATGCGCACTTTCATTGTATGTGACTAATGACAACAAAAAAATCGCAGCGCCTGCGGGAACGATGGTCACCACCAGCAGAATATGGTGTTTTATTACAAATTCTTTTATTTTCTGAATATCAAATTTCATATCGTTATCACACCTTTTTAACAGTCACTTTTGTATCCTTCCAGGATTGTCCGCCGGAAACCGGATCGGCTGAAGCTTCGACCAGAACATTCGGGTTTTCTCCGTGTGCTAATTTTTCCCACCAGATCAATTCCGAATCCGGATCTTGAGACTTAAATTTTTTCGCCTGCGCTACTTTGCCATACTCCCAATGTCCAAAACCTTTGGCAATTGCGATAGCGTCCGGGTGGATTGCAGGCGTAATTCGGACATGCATTTCCAGCTTTCCGGTTGTCGACTCGATCATTACCTTTGATCCGTGCCGAAGTCGCAGCGATCGTGCTGTTCGGGGATTTATCAAGGCAGCATTACCATGACTTATTTCGGCAAGCCATTTTGAGTTTCCCAAATCTTCGGTCATGACATTGGTCGCGTACGGAATGAGTATCAATTCATCTTTTTTAAGTTCGATATGCTCATTATTTGCAATATATTGAGGAAGAGAAAATAGTCCTTTGGAGCGCAGATAGGATGAATCGATTTCGAACCGTCGGCTGGGTGTATTAAATCCTCTGTTTTTGTAAGTTTCATATTGAGCTATTTCCGGCGGATCCATCCAGATTCCGTTTTTTTGCAATTCCATCCAATGCCGTCTGCCTGAAAAGCGTGGCACTCGCGAAGTTAAATTTTTTGTAATATCTTCAAAGTTCTGATTTCGATTCCCGGTTAATTGATTCAAAATTTCTTCGATTGATTTGCATTCTCCCTGTGCCGCAACAACCGGCTTTGCAATCGCCAGATAATTTTGCAAATCAAGGGATGTTTTATGTTCAACACGCTGCTGTTCCGGATAAATCGTCGTCGGCAGAATCAGATCGGCGAGTGCCGCTGTTTCGCTCATCACGTTTGTTATGGCAATATGATACGGGATTGAAGCCGTATTTCCCAGTACCTCAATAATTTTTTGATAATCCGGTTCTTCGAAAGCAGGATTTGCCCGGAATGAAATATATGCATGAACTTTTTCCTTGCGCTCGGCAATTGAGCGGAAATAATCGTGACTATTGACAAACGAATCTGCCGGTTGATCCAAATCGAAAGTGTTTCGTGGCAGGCATAGCCCACCTTTGATATCGATTGCGCCGATGACTGCATTTAATAACAGCACCGCCCGAACATTTTGCAATCCATTGACATGATTGGAAATACCATTTCCGGGAATTGCGACCGCAGGTTTGTCCGTAGCAAATTCAATCGCGATTTCCCTGATCTTATCTTCAGGCATCGAGCTTTCTTCTGCGGCTTTTTGAACTGGGAATTGAGCTAAATAATTTTTTAGAGACGGGACTGATATATTTGTCCAGCGATTGATAAACTCGGCATCGTGCAGTTGTTCCTGTATGATGACATTTGCCATCGACAGTGCAACAATTGCGTCCGTTCCCGGCTTGAGCGGCAGCCAGTCGTCGCTTTTGCCGGCAGTGTTCGAAAGCCGCGGATCAATGGTAATTATCTTTGCCCCATTATCGATTTTTGCCTGAATCAGACGCTGACTCAAGTTGATGAAATCTTCATGCGACTCAAATGGATTGGCTCCGAATAATAAGATATAACGGCTGTTTTTTACGTCTGCAATAAAGGAATCATTACCAAAAGTAATTTTTTGAGCAAATCTTTTATTCGCATTTTTATCCGCTTCTGTGGAGAGAAAAACAGGATTACCAATCTGCTGTAATTGATTTGCAGTATAATCAGTAAGATGATGATCTTTGCATTGAAAGATAAATTTATCATCTTCCGACATCTCCGAAAAATGAGAACGAATTTCTGACAATGCTTCGTTCCAGGAGATGCGCTTCCAATGACCCTGTCCCCTTTTTCCATCGCGTTTCAACGGATACAAAAGGCGCTGCGGATCATGAACCAAATTCATTCCAGCAATCCCGCGGGCGCATATTTTCCCGTTATTATTCGGATGTGCCGGATTCCCCTGAATACCAGCCAAAAAATCATTCTGTATAAATCCCAGCACGCCACAATGTGCGGGACACAAATCACAAATCGTCGGTATGCTTTTCAGAAACTCCCCGGAAGTCAGTGCGACATCGCGCCCCGAACTCGAAATGTTCGCCAGCAGCGGCGCCATCTGATTCAATACAATGGAAGAGAAAATACCGGCTGTACTGACTTTCAAAAATTTTCGTCGATCTATTTTATTTTCTTTGGTCATATCTTTGATTTTAATATTAATAATTTTTCTTCGTTATCTTGGTGTATTTGTATATTTTTCAGATTAAATTAATGGTAAATGTTCTCCGCCGAGCACCACGACATATCGCATAAAGAATATGCCTACCATTACCATCACCGAAGCGACTGTTAGCCACGGAATCGTTCGAAAGCGCGGTGTTGCCACAATTGCCAGCGGAATAATCTTTCCGAATATGTTTTCGATAAAAACGAAATACGGACTAAAACTCTGGTATAACAATAGATCCGCTGCTTCTTTTGCCTCGGAATGCGCGGTCAGTAATACGAGAACATCGCTCAGAACAAGAAACAAATCAAATATGATGATTCCCGCAAGCATTGTTGCCAGCGCGTTCAGTAGTCCGAAATTATATCCCTTCTCCTTGGAAAAGAATTTATCTTTAATAATCGCCACCAGAATCATCATGGCGATACCTGATACCATTGCCGAAACCAGAAATAGAATCGGCATGAGCGCGGTATTCCACAGCGCCCGGGCTTTTGCCAGAGCCAGGATAAAACCTGTGTATCCATGGACAGCAATCGCAAGCGGGATTCCGATTAATCCGAAAATTTTTGTGAGCCGGGCATTTCCTTTGAACATGAAATATCCGTAAATGATGCAATTGATCGGATACAATGTCAATAGAAAAGATCCCCAGCTAATCGGCGATGTTAAATTGATATAAGAGAAAAGATGCCAAGTCTTCAACGGTTTGCCCACATGAATCAACAGTGCCATTGGTGCCATGACCAACAGCACCGTCGCCAGAATAACGCCGATTTTTCCCAGTGGTTTAAATTGCTTTAAGCCGAATCCGTAAGATAACGTTGACATGATAAACGAACCGGCGCTCAATCCTGTTAAGTAGAAATAAATAGCGATATAGATTCCAAATGTTTCCTGGAGATGTATGTTATAAAGGAGTTCGACATCCATAGATTAATGTTCCTCTTTTTTGGCATCGACTGCCTGTAAATCCAGAT
>WJJN01000588.1 GCA_014729735.1 Candidatus Zhuqueibacterota bacterium | reverse complement strand
CGTCAAACCATATCCTTCTAAAATGAGAATACCGGTTTTGTAGAAAAACTCGGCGATTTCTTTGGACAGCGGCGCGCCGCCTGATGCAAAGAACCGCAGCCTGCCGCCGATCCGTTGTTGCAGTTTGCTGAACACCAGCTTTTTCGCCAGATTATATTTACGCTGCAGCATCGCCGGGATGTTGCCGGCTGCCTGCGCCTTCACATATTTGTCGCCGGTATTGATTGCCCACCAGAAAATGCGCTTTTTCAGGAATGAACCGGAATTGGCATTTTCGATAACCCGGGCATAAATTTTTTCGAACAACCGTGGCACGGCAGTCATCACAGTTGGGCGGACTTCGGCTAAATTATCAGCGACTTTTTCCACGCTTTCGGCATAATAAATCGTCGCTCCGACGGCAAGCGCCGCGTACTGTCCCGCCATCCGTTCGAACGAGTGGCACAGCGGCAGGAATGACAGAAATATATCCTGCTCATCGATGTGCAGCACCGCAAGTCCGGCGATCACGTTGGATAGCAGATTGCCATGACTCAACATCACGCCCTTTGGCGCGCCAGTCGTTCCTGATGTGTAAATGATCCCGCACAGATCCTCGGTCTCGATTTTCGCCACAGCCTGTTCATAAAAATCCGGCTGCTCCTTCTCGAAATCTTTTCCTTTTTGATAAATATTCTGTAAGGCAATTGTATTATCGATACTCTGCTGCGACGGATCCATGAAAATGATCTTTTCCAGCGACGGCACATCATCGAAAATCTGCAGCACTTTATCCAGCAGCTCCTGCTGCGAAACGATGATCAGTCTCGTTGCGGAATCATTCAAAATATATTCAATCTGTTTGGGTGTCAGTGTGGGATAAAGCGGCACATTAATCGCGCCCAGCGACAGAATCCCGAGATCGGCAATCACCCATTCGGGGCGGTTTTCAGACATTAGCGCAATGCGATCCCCGCGCTGCATGCCCAGCGACGCCAGCCCCAGCGCAAAATGGCGCACGCGTCTGTCAAATTCATCGTAAGAAAAACCCTGATAAACGCCATCCCTTTTCTGGTACAGCGCTCCCTTTGACCCATGTTTCGCGACGGTCTCCCGGAACATCGCGACCAGGTTACTATCCTGCATTTTGTCTCCCTCCATGGTGTTTTTGAAGTCCCCCTTCGAAGTGGGGATTTAGGGGGATGTTGCCTCAAGTGATTGAAATTTAGTGATATCTCCCCTTTGGGATGTATCAAAAGTCATTTTTGGGTGTCAGGGGGTGCATCAAAAGTCCATTGTCATGTCATTCCGGCTGGAGCAAAGCGGAATGCCGGAATCTCGTAAGTTACATTTAATCAGGAGATTCCGGGACTAGCCCGGAATGACACCAAATAAGAAAATCATAATTTTGATATAGCCCCAACTTACTTCCAACTCACTCATACATCCGCTCAATCATATCCGAATATTTTTCCTCCACGACTTTCCGCTTCACCTTCAACGACGGCGTGATCTCTCCCGCCTCGATGGTCAATTCTTTCGGCAGCAGCGCAAACTTCTTGATCTGCTCGAACCGCGCCAGATGCGCCGTGGTCTCCCGGATCATCTTGTCCATCATCTCATGAATCTGCTCATTCACCACCAGATCGTTCTGATCTTTATAACTGATTCCATTCTCGTCAGCATATTTTTTCAGCGCATCGAACGAGGGCACGATGAGGGCGGACAGGAACTTGCGCCGGTCGCCAACAACCATGATCTGCTCGATGTACTGGCTGGAGATCAGCACGTTTTCAATCGACGCCGGCGTCACGTTCTTCCCTCCGGAAGTAACGATGATGTTCTTCTTGCGATCCGTGATGCTCAGATACCCCTCATCATCGAGCTGCCCGATGTCGCCCGTGTGCAGCCAGCCGTCGGCGTCGATCATTTCCGAGGTCGCATCCGGATTTTTGTAATAGCCTTTCATCACATGCGGACCGCGGGTGAGGATTTCGCCATCGTCCGCAATTTTCACCTCCACGCCCGGCAGCGCCGGTCCAACGGTACCGAACTTGTTCTTCTCTTCCTTATTCACTGCAATCACCGGCGATGTCTCAGTCAATCCATATCCCTCCAGAATCAGGATGCCCGCTTTGTTGAAGAATTCGGCAATGTCCCGGACCAGCGGCGCGCCGCCGGAAATGAAATAGCGCAACTTGCCGCCGACTTTCTCATGCAGCTTGCTGAACACCAGCTTCGTCGCCAGATTGTATTTGAAATTCAGAAATGCCGGCACTTTTCCCGCTGCCTTCGCGTCAGCGTATTTGCCGCCGGTCGCCACTGCCCAGCAAAATATCTTCTGTTTTAACGGAGAACCTGCCTGCGCATTTGCCATCACCCCGGAATAGATTTTTTCGAACATCCGGGGAACACTTGTCATGATAGTCGGATGAACCTCGCTCAGATTATCCACCACCGTATCCACGCTCTCGGCATACGCCACCTTTGCCGCAGCGCAGATTGGGATGTACAATCCCGCCATCCGCTCGAACGAATGGCACAGCGGCAGAAACGAAAGGAACGTGTCCTTTTCATTGATATTCAGCACCTTCAATCCCGACTGCACATTGGAAAGAATATTGTCGTGCGTCAGCATCACGCCCTTGGGCGCGCCGGTGGTTCCCGATGTATAAATGATCCCGCACAGATCGTCCGGCTGGATTTTGCTTACTGCGTCATCGTAGTATTTCGGGTGATCCTTCTCGAATTCCGCACCCATTTTGTAAATATCATCGTAGGGAATGAGATAATCCGCCTGCTGTGGGGTATCTTCCATGTAAATGATTTTTTCCAGTTTTGGAAGATCATCGAAGATCGCCAGCACCTTTTCCAGCAGCTCTTTCGTCGAGACAATGATCAGCCGCACCTCGGCATCCTTCAAAATATAGCGGATTTGCTCCGGCGTGATCGTCGGATAGATCGGCACATTCGTCGCACCGAGCGACAAAATTCCCAGATCGGAAATCACCCACTGGATCCTGTTTTCCGACATCAGCGCGACGCGGTCGCCGTGCTTCACGCCCAGCGATGCCAAACCCAGCGCAAACTGCCGCACCTTGCCCGCTAATTCATCGTATGTGAATCCCTGATATTCACCATCGATTTTCTCCATAAACGATGTTTTCGAACCAAATCTGTTTGTCACATCCAGAAACATATCGACAAGTGTTGTTACAGCCATTTTCTCCTCCCTTAATTACAGAACACCCCGGCGAACCGGGGTGCTTTTAATTAATCATTTGAATCTTCATACATTTCTTCGATCAGATCGCCATATTTTTCCATGACCACCTTGCGCTTGATTTTCAGCGATGGCGTTATTTCGCCGCTTTCGATGGTAAATTCCTGCGGCAGCAGCGTGTAACGCTTGATCTGCTCGAACCGCGCCAGGTCTGCCGACAGCCGCTGGATTTCCGCACCGATCAGCGAGTAGATCTCGGACTTGTTGACCAGACTCTCGCGGTCAGTGAAATCCAGGTTTTGCGATTGCGCATAATTTTTGATTGCATCGAACGTGGGCACAATCAGCGCGCTCAGGAACTTGCGCTTGTCGCCGATCACCATCACCTGCTCGATGTACGG
>WJJN01000587.1 GCA_014729735.1 Candidatus Zhuqueibacterota bacterium | reverse complement strand
GATTTGCGGTAGGCGATGGATTGCGGATACGCTCTGCCGGGCGTGGAAATCGGAATGATCGATTCCACGTGTTCGGGATAATTCGCCGCCCATTCCAGCGCCTGCATGCCGCCCATGGAAGCGCCCGTAATCGTTAGCAGCTTATCGATTTTCAGATGATCGAGCAGGCGCTTCTGAGCATGCACCATATCGCGGATCGTTACCACCGGAAAATTCATCCCGAACGGCTTTCCGGTACCCGGATCGATGGTTGATGGTCCGGAAGTCCCGGAGCAGCCGGCGAGCACATTGGAGCAGATGACAAAATAGCGCCGGGTATCGATTGCTCTGCCGGGACCGATCAGATATTCCCACCAGCCGGGCTGCGGCATGTCGTCGCTGCTCGCGGCGTGACTGGTTCCGGTTAGCGCATGCGCGATTAGAATCGCGTTCGAGCGGTCGGCGTTCAGCGTGCCCCATGTCTCGTAAGTCAAGGTAATTTCATCGAGTGAACGACCATTTTCAAATTTAAATGGTCCGAAAGTCAATTGCCTTTTGTGGTGCGGAATATTCGTCCTTTTCATTGGTCCCTCCAATTTTTGGATAAAAAAAAACCTTCTCTTTGAGAGAAGGTTTCACAGTCAGTTTCGTGTTTATCTCCCAAAGATTTTCATCTTTGCAGGAATTAGCACCTTTCCGTCGAAGTGACGAGAGGTTGCTAAGGCTTCATCGGGCCCGTCCCTCAGCCTTTCTCGATAAACTGCAATAAAAAACCTTCCGGCGCGGGAAGGTTATCTATTCCAATTTTTATTTTCCATCCTGAATGCCGCGAATAAGCTAAGACACGGGTATGTGCATGCCCATGCCCATAGGCATTCGCTTAATGTATTTGCTTATTCCGGCACTATGTAAATTCATTTGATTCCTCGTGTGTTTTCGGTTAAACGTTTAGTAATATAAACATTTTTTGAAAAAAGTCAAGCGATATTTTGCTTTAATAAGATTGATTACTTTTTCTTTGCTAGAGGAAATGGAGTTTTTGGTTTGAAATATCCTGAATGTGACAAGCGGATGTCCTCTACTGTCACAAACGCCATTGGTTCGATCATTTGGGCGATATCAAGAACATGGTTCACATTTTTGCGGCTCACTACTGTGAAAATAACATTCACAGAACCTTTTGCTCCTCGTCCTTTGACTGTTGTGACGGCATATCCTTCGTCCCGCAGCACCATTGGCAGCGCTTCCAGGGGATTATTGGTTATCACGCGGATCGATTGATAGCCCATTGCGATTTTCCCTTCAAGCCACATGCCCACATAATTTCCGAATGCAAATCCGGCTCCGTAAGCGAGATAGGAAATCGGATGATTCAGATTTTTCATCACTTGTGTGATCGCAATCAGCCAGATGGTGACTTCTACAAATCCAAGAAGCGGTGCAATAATTTTATTTCCACGGGAAATTAAAATAATGCGCAATGTTCCGATGGACACGTCCGTGACGCGGGCTAAAAAAATCAGGACCGGAATGACTACGTACTTAAAAATGTCTGCATGATCCATTACTAATCAATTTTACCTTCTATCATTTGTAATTCGAGGTATCGCTATCTGGTGAAAGATTCCCTTTCCAGAATAATTAAATAAAGCAATGAATATAAGAATTCGAGGCTTCAGTTTCAAGTTAAATTTTAAAATTATTCTGTTGATTTTAAGCCGGGTATTTCCTATTTTGATAGATAACGAAATGCGGAGGAGACCTGATATGAAGTATATCGATTTACGAAGTGATACGGTAACACGACCGTCCCCCGAAATGCGGAAGGTGATGTCAGAAGCGGAAGTCGGAGACGACGTTTGGGGAGACGATCCTACTGTGAACCGGCTGCAGGAAAGAGTTGCAGGCATGCTGGGGATGGAGGCTGCGCTGTTTGTGCCATCCGGTTCAATGGCGAACAGCGTTTCGATTCTGGCGCATACGAGCCGCGGGGATGAAGTGCTGATGGAAAAGGAATCGCACACGTTTAATTACGAGGTCGCGGCGCCGGCGGTGATCGGCGGCTTGCAGGTGCATCCGCTAATCGGCAAATCGGGAGTTCTGGAACCGGAGCAAATCGAATCTGCAATTCGCCCGATGGATGTACATAATCCGTCGACAAAATTGGTGGTGCTGGAAAATACACACAATCGTGGGGGCGGCAAAATTTACCCGCTCGACAAATTCGCTGCAATCCGGGAGATTGCTAATAAACATAATCTGGCAATGCACCTGGATGGTGCCCGGATTTTCAATGCCTGCGTTGCCACAGGAATTTCGCCGAAAGAATATGCCCGGCATTTTGATTCGCTGATGTTCTGTTTCTCCAAAGGACTCGGCGCGCCGGTTGGCTCCATCGTCGCCGGATCGAAAGAGTTCATCGAAAAAGCACACCGCTACCGCAAAATGCTCGGCGGCGGGATGCGGCAGATCGGTATCCTCGCGGCTGCTGCCGATTATGCGCTGGATCATAACGTGGAACGGCTGCAGGAAGATCACGAGCACGCGCAAATCCTTGCCAACGCGCTGGCATCTGTGAAAGATTTCAGCATCGATCCATCGGCAGTAGAAACGAATATCATCATCTTTGAAGTGAATGGTTCGCTGTCCGTGCAAGACGTCATCGACCGACTGGCTGAAAAAGGCGTGCTGATGATTCCGTTCGGCAGTAAGTACGTTCGGGCAGTCACCCATCTCGATGTTTCGCGGGAGGATGTTGAATTTGCAGCAAAGGTCGCGCAAGAGATTTTTTAATGTGCCGGAGTGCAGTCGCTTTATCGACTGCAAACATGCGGGAACGAGGTAAGTAAAACGAGATTCTGGATACGGGATACGTGATTCGGGTCGCTTCGGAGTGCAGTCGCTTTATCGACTGCAAGTTTGTGCAGACGAACAGGAATACCGAACTGGTGTCAATCCTATTTATAATTTACCGAAATTCCATAAGTCTTTGAAGATACGAAGATCTTCCTGTTTGCAGTATCTCGAGGATCAGGGATTCGGTTACTTTGCCGACTCCCTTCAACTGGCGTAAGTGGTTTTTCATTTTTGAGATTGGCTGATCGAGTTTGGAGACAGAATACGCAGCATAGCCATAAGGCGATTTGGCGCCACGCAGTTTCAACAGATAGTCGATCTGTTCCAGCATGACAACGACTTTATCATTATCATTCATGATATCAGCGTAAACCGCCGCAGGAATCCGGACAGGCATCCGGTATTTGCGGGCGACATGATAAAAGGTGTGATGAATGGATTGATAATATGCCTCGGATGCGCCACCCCATTTGTTGCCATCATAAATGTGCTGATATTCGATGGAAAGCTCCGGATAGTGATCCAGCAGGACATCCATGAAATATTCATGCTGACGACCTTCCTTTAGCGTCATGCCGCTGAAAATAATGAAATCAACGCCGGATTCTTTGGCGCATCTGACAGACTGTTCGATCATTTCCGGTGTATCGGTCAGAAACGGGATCACCGGCATCAGGAACATGCCGCAGATGAGTCCCCGGTCTTTCAATTTCCGGATACTCGCCAGCCTTTCCGCAGGCGGAGGGACGCCGGGTTCGAATATCGCACTCAATCGCTCATCCATTGATGAAAAGCTGAAGCTGACGATTGCGCTGCTCTTTTCATCTATTTTCTTGAGAATATCGATGTCCCGTTCCACAAGCGTGGATTTGGTCAGCACGCTGACCGGGAAATCCAATTCGAGCATCAATTCCAATGCACGGCGTGTTACCTCGTACGTGCTTTCCAGTGGCTGGTAGCTATCGCCAACGCCGCCGCCGATCATCATAAAACCGCGGATCAAAGGCAATCGTTTGCGAATGTCCAGCTCGCGGCGCAGCACCTCGATGGCATTTTTCTTTACGGCGACTTGTTTGCCGAATTCACCTTCGACATTATATTTCTCCGCACGTCCGTCGCAGTAAATGCAGTTATGAGAGCATCCTCTGTAAAAATTCATTCCATAACGCGATATAAACCACGAGTCGATTTTCTTATGTTTTCGCAGGATCGTCTTTGCCTTGATTTCGTTGACAATGCTCATTGTTCATCTCATCTTTGGGGAAATTGTCATCAAAATATATGAATAAATCAAAAGAAAATCAATGAAGTTTTAATATATCGCTTTGTGAAATGAAAGTTAAATACTGATAAAAAATGTTGTAAATTTAAAAATTTATTATTATCTTTCAAATTATAAATCCGCGCTCTATTCGCAGCCATTTAACATTCGCTCTCGGTTTTACCGGGCAGTTCTTTGCTTGTTATTGACTCGAATAGTCGATTAATTTATCTCTTTAAAACCAGGAGTCTTAAAATGAACATTTATGTTGGGAATCTTCCCAAATCAACTGATGAAGAAACTGTGCGTCAGTTATTTGAAGAGCACGGCGAAGTAACAGAAGTAAAACTGATCAAAGATCATTTCACCGGTGAGCTCAAAGGTTTTGGTTTTATTACGATGCCGGCAAAAGCTGAGGCAGAGGCTGCAATGGAAGCAATTAATGAACATGAATTGGCGGGAAATACTTTAATCGTCAATGAAGCTCGTCCGCGTAAAGGAGGCGGGAAACGACGTCCCGGAGGAGGATCTGGCGGTCGTAGAGGCGGCGGCGGTCAACGACGCAATTCATGGTAATCCCTGATTTTACATCATAGATCTGATAAAAGCCTTTCTTGATATTCGAGAAAGGCTTTTTTATGCGTTCCACTGGCTCTATTTAAAATGCCAAAAATAATAAAACGCTTGCAAAATGAAATGAATTGACTATATTAAAATATAGAACCGCATATATATCAACTTTTAATGAATAAGATCATTGGATATTTCCAAATTTATGAAAAATCCGGGATCGAAAATGAAACGAAAATATAAAAAAGAAGAAATTAAAGAGCTCATCCTGGACCTAACCTCAGATAATCCGGAAGTCGCTGAATTTGCCATGACCGCACTAATGATGGCGAATTCACGAGATCATCTCAATCAACTGGTTCAGGCGCTGGATAATGATAACGAAATCATCAAAGAGCGGATTTGCTTCATTTTAGGCGGTTTTACAGACAACCGCTGCATTAATCCACTG
>WJJN01000586.1 GCA_014729735.1 Candidatus Zhuqueibacterota bacterium | reverse complement strand
TGATGAACCGCCCTATGCGGAGCCGAACGCAGGGTGGTGATATCATGTTTTTAATCTTTTAAACCTATTGGCTTTGTCAATCGCATTCATATTAGCGGTGAATACATTTATCCTATCCATATAAATAAATTCTGCATCATCGGTTACAAAGCCCACATCTGTTTCGTTTGCTAATTGGATATAGATGAAATCATTTAAATCGATCGAGCAATCTATTTGAAAATATGATTTTAAGTGGTCGGTTGTTATTTCTGAGGAAAAAATATTAATTGAATTGTCCAGTTCTTCAAAGATGATTTCTCTATCGGATAAATACTTTTCAAGATTAAGAAATCGATAATTCTTTATGTTTACATTTTCGATTTCTGCCTCGGCTTTATCAATAACTGAAAAAAGTTCCAGCAGGTTTTGAGTGTAAGTAAAACATATAAATTTATTACTGAGAAGTGATTTAAAAAATTCCGGATAGTATTTGTCTTGATAGGTGCTGGTGTTGGCTATGGTTTTGGCAAACACAAATTTGAGGATATTTGTATCAAGAAAATATTTAAAATTGGGCATTTTTTTTAAGGAACGGATATCATAAACATTAGCACGAGGCACTGAGAGACTCATTTAAACAAATCTCCTTGTTAAAAATTTTGTTTACTTTCGCCTTAATTTGGTCCTGGACTTCAGGCTCAGTACTAAAAAATTTTTTGGCAGTATTGAATGATTTGGAATATCTTTTCAGGATCGATTCCGAAGTAGGTTGTTTAAATTCGATAAAATTTTGAATTATATCCGCATCAAATTTAGTGAACAATTCAGATAGAAGACCATTGAAAAACGCGGTTAATACCGTGTTCACTTCACTGAAATCCAATGAAACTTTCACATTATTTTCCAGATTCTTAATGATTTCCTGGCTTAATTTCTCAACATCATTTTCAGCAATACAATACTCACCGCAAATTTCATTTACATTTATTGTTTCCATTGTCCTTACTCCCATTGAAAGTGACTTATCCTTTGAGTATTAAATTCGATGATGACAAATGTCCCGCTAAAATTATGAGATCCTTCGAGCATGTACCCCTTTTCAGATTTTGTTTTTCCATCACACTGATAAAAGATGTCATTACAGAATATACTCATTTTGCTTTCGTTCAAACAAACAAAATCTTTAATTATTTTTAAGCCGCTACCGGATGCATTCGCTTTCGTTGTAAAGCCTTCTTCAAATGCTCTAAGCAAGGCTTCCTTACTTGAAACTCTTTTGTTAAATTTTTGTTCAAAATGGTTCTGAATATGTCTTGCAATTCCTATTCCAAAATCGACAACAGAAAAGCGAATAATGTCCTCCGAAGGATAAAACTGTGCTGAGGCTGTGGCGCCGGCGGGTGACATACTGTGTTGCAGCACATTCAGAAAAAGTTCGCCGATCGTGTCTTTGATTGCCTGTTTATCCTGTTCAGATTTAAACGGAAACAAATTTGATGATAACAATGAATTGATATCACGATACGGTTTTTTATTTGCGATATCGTCCTGAGAAAAATCCGAATATGGGAAATGAGTCCAACCCAATTCTTTTCTGTAAAATCCCAGTCGCTCGAAATAACTATATATATTAGGAGATTGATTTTGATAGCTCACTACGTGAATTGAATAATTCTCCTTTAAAAATAAATCCAGTCCACCGAGAAAAACAACCGCATGATTACTGAAAAAGGAACAGCCAGAAAAATCGAAAATGACTTTCCGGAAGTTTTCAATATTTTCGAGACACTTAATATAAATCAAAAAAAGCTGCTTTATTTCCGTATGCGTAACATCAATCGAAATTGTCGGTATTTTTATAGTCTTGGTCACAATGTGATAGAACTTCTATGTCTATATAAGATCGGTTAGGTCTCGGAGCTCTCGCACCGATTCCCCCACAGAACCTTACGTGAAAGCTTTACGCCGAAAAGATGGCGCATCTGCGACACGCCATACGACTTAAGCATTTCAAAGGTCCTTGTGGGAGTGCCCGACTGTTTAACTTCTAATATTGGAATATCAATCTCATTTGTCTGGATCTATATGTTTTAAAACCGTTGCTTCTTGCTTATATCGTCTCTCCCAGAAATATTGATCATATTCTGGCAAATACGGATTCGCATCTGCTTTTGAAATTTAACTTCTGTCCGAATGCTACAATTCTTCGTCCGCAGCGCATTGTGCATTTGATCGAAGAGCCTGAGAGATTTTGAGTTACCTTTGAGTCCAATCCACTCGTCCTTTTTGAACGTTCATGGATAAGTTATTTTAAATGCGTGAAAATGTGCGTGCTTGTTGTGGTATGATCAATGTGACAAATATAAGCAAATATTCGTAAAATGTCAATACGAAAATGAATAAAAAGTTATTTTGTGAATAGGCATGCTTTTTAAAGAACAGACTGCCTCGATAAAATCAGCGCCCGGATTGGCGTGCGAAAAATCCTGTTCTACCATCATTACCATTGCGAAAGCGATATGCTGGCAATAAAGGAAAAGCTGGCGCTGGATAACGTGCAATCGGTGCACGAGCTGGAGGGGAGTGAGGAGGTGGTTTAGGCAGATGGAGTAACGTCAGCGTTCCCTTGCGCGGGTCACAGCGTCGATGTGTAACGCTTTGTTCGCCATTCAATCATCTGTCGAGTATGCCGT
>WJJN01000585.1 GCA_014729735.1 Candidatus Zhuqueibacterota bacterium | reverse complement strand
TGTCCCAAACGCGATGAACGGCGCAAAAGGTAAATATTCTCGATGATAAATCCTGGCAATGATTCCTATAATCGCACCTGCAATAAAAGCATATAATAGGGATACCACGATCCCATACCAACCGAGAAAACAACCTACCATTGCCGCCATTTTAATGTCCCCTCTGCCCATACTTTCTTTTCTGAAAATAAAATCACCGACGAGCGCTACTGCAATTAAAAATCCGCCACCGGTTACCATTCCGAAGAATGCATCTTTAATTGTATGATCTGCTATAATTAGTGGAAATAAAAGAGCACATGTCAGACC
Source organism: Candidatus Zhuqueibacterota bacterium (assembly GCA_014729735.1). Lineage (GTDB taxonomy): Bacteria > Zhuqueibacterota > Zhuqueibacteria > Thermofontimicrobiales > Thiofontviventaceae > Mariaggregatimicrobium. The sequence goes on along the minus strand of WJJN01000585.1, from coordinate 10,045 downwards.
GACTGCATTTACCTTATCCAGAATTAACTGGTGTTCAATATCGATGAATGTAATAATGATAAGCAAAAACAGCAGAATCGCATGGAAAAAGAATACCGGCGTCGGGGAGAAAAAATAGTAGAGTGATGCCAAGCCGGCGCCTGTCAGAAATTCGACGAGGAAATAGCGAATGGAAATCGGTTTGCCGCAGTATCGGCAGTGTCCTTTTAACAGGATATAACTTAGTAACGGAATATTATGATACCATTTGATAAATGCTCCGCAGTCAGGGCAGGCAGATTTCGGTGAAACAACGGATTTGTTTTCCGGAAGCCTTGAAATGCAAACATTGAGAAAACTTCCTATTATCGCACCTGCGAAAAATATGAAAATGATAATCATTATATCAGGGAAAAAGATTTGATTCTGAGTCATTGCCATTGAATTTATTTTGAATTGAATTTCGTTTATTCGTCATACTCTTATAGTGATCCCTGGTTAAAATATGCGGTGTAATAAAGACGATTAGCTCCCTTTTTACAATCGTGGTATTCCAGTTTTCAAATAATAAATTCAGCAACGGTATTTTCCCCAGAATGGGAATACTGGAATTGGATTGTATCTCATCTTTTTTTATCAATCCACCAATAACAACGGTCTCACCGTTTTTTACCGCAATTCGGGTACTGGCTTCACGCGTACCGATGCGCGGTACTCCTTGTACCTCCTTATCCAAAACATTGCTAACCTCTGGCTCCACTTTTAGAAAAACCAGATTTTCCTCGGTCAAAATACGCGGAATTACTCGCAGCAGAATACCGACATCAACAAACTCCACCTGTTCAAAAACATTGCCTGCTGTAGTAGCAGTAGATGTTTTGATATACGGCACGCGTTCTCCCACCAGGATTTTCGCTTCCTGTCCGTTCATGGTAACAATGCGCGGACTGGAGAGAAGTGTGCTTTCCACATTCGTGCGAAGGGCTTTTAGAAGCAACTGAACCTGAGGTGATTTCAGATTTTTGTAATCCAGTATTATTCCGCTGGTACTTAGATTAAACGGGAGGGTGCCTGTTGCTTCATGTGAGTCCTCGTTGTAATTGATGTTCCATTCCACGCCCAGGTTTTTTAAATTATCTCGAGAGACCTCGAACAGATCAGCTTCGATTAGAACCGATGGTTGAAAAGTATCGATCCTGGCGATGATTTCATCATATGCGCGTATATTGGCTAATTCATCGACAATGATGATGGAATTCGTCTGCTCGTCCGCTCGAATATGTCCTGATTGGGAAATGCCCTGCAACATTTGCTGCAGCTCAAAAGCATTTGCATATTTTAATGTATAAACGCGGTTTACGCGTTCATTTTTTCTCATAACGAAATAGGTATCGTCCTTTTTTACGTATGCATAATCAAGGCTCGACAAAATCATGTCCAATGCCTCTGTGAGTGTTGCCTGATGCAAGAACACGGTTACCCGACTTTCCCGGTCATTCGGAATCACGATATTGACCTCAAACTCGCGCCCAATGACCTGAAGTACATCAGCAAGCAGTGCATTCTGAAACGCTAAGGAGACAGTCAACTGCGGATCGGTTTCTTCCGTAACCGTTTCTCGAGAATTTTGCTTCACGCTGCGCGTATCAATGTTTTTGCGATTTGTCTTTTCACGGCGAATCATGCTGCTTTTTTCCCGAATCGGTTGCTGGTGGCTGCAACTCAAAACTAAAATTACCCCATATGCAATGTACGCTGCAGCGGCGATGATATTTAAACGAAGTTTCATGTAATCATTCTCTCAATACTAATTTATAGGTCCGAATTGTGCTTTTTAGTGTTACGGAGTTGCTTTTAATTTTTATAATTTTCAAATTTTCGATTGAAGATCCAACAGTATATAGTCTGCCATTGATCAGCGCTTTTCGAGTATTTTTAACTTGAATAATCCCGCTCAGTTTTAATCCGGCGGCTTCATTAACAAAAGTTTTTTTAGGCGATTTTGGGATCCTGGCAGTCACTTTCGACTCGAAAGATTCAAATGGATTCCTGCGCCATTCTTTCTTTTCTGTCTCCCAGTTGTATTCGGATGTCAGTTCAGCCAGAATCGGATTTTGTTCATCGATTACGGAATCCCGGGACGCTGTCGTATCCAGTTTCTGTTGACTTGCAGGACGAGTATTCGCCATCTCAAATTGTGTCTCTTCTTCTGAATTTGAGCAATTCAGTGAAAAGGTCAGTATCAAATATATTAAAATATACCAGCGTCTCATTTTTCCACCTTGTAAATAACTCCGCTAATTCTTGTTATGAGCATATTTTTTTGATTCGGTATTTTTACGATTTCAATATTCTCTATGAAAGAGATCGGTAACGATGACTCCTGATATAACAGAAATTCACCAATTTTCTTAAAATCACTTTGAAATTCAAGCTCGAACGGATATCTTATAACTCCTGATTCCTCGATTTCCTTATGTTGTTTTTCCAAATAGGCATGTGCAAAATTTTTTACAGGTGAATTTTTTGTCAGTAAACTTAACAAATCAGCAACATCGATGGATAATTTCTCGGTTGCATGCTGCAGAAAATGTTCATTTTTCAGATACTGTTCGCGAACTTGCTGCAAACGAATTAATTTTCGGGAGTACTCAATGTTTTCAGAATTTAATTTACGTTCTTCATCTTTTTTTTCATTGTAGGCTTGATATGCCGGCGCAATTGCGAACATATAGATCAGATAGAGAATAAAAGCTAACAAAATACTTCCCAAAACTATTTTCTGATTCTTTGTGGCTTCGAGTGTGAGCATAATTATTTGTTTGTTAATCCTGAAATTTGAATTCGACCGTCGATTTGAAAATTCGTGATGTTTACATTTTCAGTCTGTCGACTTGTTATCTTATTAAAATTGATGTACTTTAAATTTGAGTTTCGCTCCATATTGAAAATGAATTCCTGAATTTGATTTGGCTGTGACGTCTTGCCTAAAAAAGTCACCCTGGAAAACATTGATGTGTCTTCAGATTCAGTATCAGATTCCGCATCCCGGTTATTCGCCGAATCGTCTGTTTCTTCCTGTGGTAATTTAAATGTGCCGTTCAGTTGTGTTAACCAAATATCATGAGGCATGGCTTTACTCACTTCTTTCAACACAATTGACCACTGTGGCTGGCTGTATTTCAGTGACTTTATTTTCTGGATCTGTGAATCGATATCATCTTTTAAAATAGTATATTGCTCCAGATCGGAAATTTTAAGCTTCGTTTCACTGATCGACTGTTTTTTTTGATCGATTGAGTTTTGAAGTTTACTCGCCTCGTGCTGAAAAAAAGTGCGAAGTCCCAAAAAGGTCAGACAAAGCAGTGCAACCGAAACAATTCCTACGGTTAGAACTCGCAATTTATTATTGCGTTGCACATCAATTTTTTTTCGAAGATCTACCTTCAAATTCTCCGCCGGCTGATGATATAGTTTACAAAGTCCAACGGCAGTCGCTAACAAAGGAGCAGCCTGTTGATAATTCTTGGTGGAATAATCTGTTTCGATATTCTGCATTACATTTAGCATCGAAACAGACATTTCAAGTGCAAGTGACAAAAAGGAGTCGATTCCCGGGAAGAGTGCGCCACCACCACAGAGATATATTTTATTCACAGCATTATCATATTCCGAATTATAGAATTGAAGTGACAGATGAATTTCATCGGCGATCTTGTGAAGATGCTGGAATGTAATATTTTGGGGCGTTCCGCTTTCACCGCGCAACTGCTGGAAAATTTCTTTACTCTGCCCTTCGCTCTTTTTCAAAAAATCAAATTCTTTTTTGATGGTTTCAGCGTCATCGAAACTTATCTGCTCCAGTGCGCTAATTTCATGAATGAGCTTATACTCATAACTTTCAATAGTTCGCGCAAAGCATATTTTATGATTATCGAGTATCACGATTTTAATCTTTTCAAAACCGATATCTATAATCGCTGCCGAACCTTCCAGCTCTTGATCGACGAATTGTGCAAGCGCTAATATGTCTGTGCTGAGCTGATCTATTTTATATCCTGATTTTTTAAACAGTCCGATTGTTTGTTTGATCAGGTCTTCATCGATTGCCAGCACAATACCGGATTTATTTTTTGCTTTTTGTCCTGCATTTGCAGGATATGGATATGTGTAAAGTTTTGATTTTTGATCCTCAAAAAATAATTCCGATTGAATCTCCAGTTCAGTTGTCCTGATGAAATTGCGGTCACTCATTTGCGGCAATACTTTGTACCGAATGAGATGATTGTTGTCGATTAGCGATGTGACAAGCGGCAATTTTTTATAATACCTGTGTTTTTCGAAAAATTCGGATATTATATTTGAGATTTCTTTGTAATCCGGTTCAATGGATTGATTTTTATATTCATGAATTTGCCACTGGATGAGTGACAACTTTTCCTTCTTTTGTTTGGAAACGACAATCTTTGTAGAATAATGTCCGATATCGATCGCGACTAAGCCGTTTTCGATTTTCCCGGCTCGCGGTACCTGTTCTGAAAACTGTTCGTCACGATCGGGTACCATATCTTCATTTTCATCAAAATGCCGTGAAAGCAGTGATTTCAGAGCAAATATATAATATTCGAGCTCTGGTTTTGGATCCTTTCCATTAAAATGCAGGCTGTTTTTTAAAGAAAGCCCGGTGGTTTTAGATAGCGCATCAATAGCTGGAATACTATATTGCCGGGCAAATTTTTTGATGGCATGTATTTTCTGCAGACTTGCTTTTATATTCAATCTATTGTGTTCGGGATTGGAATTAAAATGCGATAATGCATTCTCCAACCTGGCGATTTGTCGCCAGATAAAATCATTCTGCACTGCCGACAAATCCGATGTTTTATTTTTGAGTCCTTCCGGGAGCATAAGCCACTTTTAAATTATTGAACCATCAACAATGAATCAGGTACTGGTGTTTGATAACGGAATGAAGTAATATGCGGAGAATCAGCTTCCCAATTCACAGCAACATGCACATTTACATTTTTAATTTTCCCCCGACAAAATCCCTTCGACTGGATATTTACAGACGAATTCGTGCCATTGATCAGGAAAACATTATAATATCCTTCTCCAAGTTTTGCTTTGAGAAAAATCAATTCGGACGAATACTCTGACAAATTTCGATCCTTATCTTTTAAAACATATTCGACTACTGCTCGTTCGATTCCGGCTTCCGCAACATAATCCGCTTTTGTCTGGTTCATATAATTGTCAATTGTTTTTCGATTTACCGCCGTAAGCTGAATTAATGACAAACCAAGGATCAATAGGGCAATCATAATAAAAAGTGTGATGACATAAATGCCTCCGCGTTGACTTTTATGTTTTGTATCGATCAAAATTGATTTCTCCGTGTCAAAGCAGTACGAAAAGTCTTTTCATGTTCGTCGATCAGGAAAGCGATTTGAACATCATTAATTTTTTTGAATTTTACGGATTCGAATTTTAAGTATTCCGTGCTGAATTCAGAAAGCGGGAACCTGGGCTGTTGAATCCATTTTTTACCAGGTTCTGATTGAACTTCTCTGATAATAGTGACAGTTTTTGGAGTATATTTAATTTTATATCGTATTTTTTCTTGTTCCGCAGCTAATCGAATATAATTTTTGGTTACTTTTTCAATGGCATTTGAGTGCCGCACATCTTGTGACAGACAGTGAACTGTTTTAATGTAGTTCTGCATGAATTGAAATTGCCGGGTCGTTATATGCCATGCCTGATTTGCTGAAGAATAGAGTTCAAATACTGCTAACAGTAACAATCCCGATATTGATATCGAAATCAATAACTCGATTAATGTATGCCCCTGTTGACTGTGTTTATGTTCATTTGTAATTGCCGACATAGGTCACCAAGCTATCTGTTCCCAGCATTGAACGAACAGTTATTTTAATTTTTTTTAAATCGGCATAAATGGTGTCAATTTTTACGGCGGATTTTATGCCGTTTGTAAATCTTTTTGTATAGTTCCCTGTTTTTAGAAAGTCATAACCTTTTGTTTGCTTGTCCGCGATTATTCCCTCAATAATCGTCTGTGCTATGATAACATTGTGGCAGCGATCATAAGCTTTGTGTCGCGTTCGAACGGCATTCGTGAATAGCGACAGGACAGATATAGCGAGCACCCCGATTAATGCCATTGTTACCAAAACTTCAACGAGCGTAAAACCTTTTTGATTTTTCATTTTATTCATAAAAGAGTACGGGGAATCGGGAGAATTAAAAAATTGCTCCCGATTCCCAATGGGCGTAACTTTTTCTTCAAGATTGTACAAATTTAAAAATAACAATATTCGTCAGAAAATGCCGAGCCACCGAGATTTGCAACAATGTTCCCGCTTTTTGCCTGGTAATACCATCCGTTATTACCATTTCCTTTGGCGACCTGATCTTTCAAATTTTCCAATATCTGATCGCCTCTCGTATCGATCTCGACTTCTTCAGCTTCAGATTCATCGGTTCCCTGATAAAAAGGATTAGACGGGAATTCCTGTAAATACGGACCAAATCGAAATTCATCCGTTCTTTTGGCGGACGTCCTTCCGTCTGCATCAGTGTACCAGGTCAACTGACGCTTAAAAGTCGCGACATTGCCCTTGAAATTATCGTCATTGCTGGTGCATGGGAAAAAGCCGTGATCCGAATTAAAAGCAAACAACGCTTGACGTAGATTCGCCAGATTGGCTTTCAATTTTGTCTCTTTGGCGCCCGTTTCAGAACCTCGCATATTCATGATAACGATGGTTGCCAGAATGCCAATAATACCAATAACAATCAGCAACTCGACCAGCGAGAATCCCTTTTCTTTCTTGAGAAATCGTCTCATAGAATTACTCCTTTAATTAGTTAATATAAGTGATTAAATTTCGATTGAAGTTATTTACTGAAAAGAACTGACAGCTTTCATTAAAGAGGAGACAAGAGACACTGCAATAAAGCCAATACCGGAGGCGACCAGAACTAGTACAAACGGTTCCAGGGAAGTTGTTAACCTTTTTACAGAACTTTCTATTTCCCTGTCATAAATATCAGCAATTTCATCAAACATTTCGCTTAACCGTCCGGAGTTCTCTCCGATTGTAATCATTTGTACATCCAGTGGTGAAAAAAGACCAGTGTTTTCAAATTGATCTGCAATGCTTTTTCCTCTTGCTATATTATCGTACACGAAATCAAATTTTTTAGTCATTGCTTTATTATTTACTATATTAATGGCAAGATTAAGATTTTTTAAAAACGGAACTCCGCTCACTAATAGAGTGCTCATTGTCCGCATGAATCGGGAAATCGCAGTTTTGTAGACAATCTTACCGACCACCGGTATTCTTATTTTGAGCAGATCGAAATAGAAACTGCCGCTTTTTGTTTTTTTGTATTTAAGCAGAGCTATTACGGCTATAATAATTGCGACAATAATAAGCGGATAATTATGCTTAATAAAACCACTTAATCCCAACAGGAATTTCGTCGAACCGGGAAGTTCTGTCCCGGAAGATTTGAGAATATCGGCAAACTGAGGCACAATAAAAGTCGTTAAAAAAACCATAACAACTATACTGAGGATGATGAGAATCATCGGATAAATGAGTGCGCTTTTGACCTCTGATGCAATCTTTTCATTATTTTTGACAAATTGCGCATAGCGGTCCAAAACCAATTCCAGCTTTCCGCTTTCTTCGCCTGCTCTTATGATATGCGAAAATAAAGGCGGGAACACGTTCGGGAATTTCTTGCACGCCTTTGAGAAGTTTTCACCTCTTGCAATGTCAGCTTTGATATTTTTCAGGATAGTACGAAATTTCTTGTTTTTTATTTGGTGACTTATGATATCAAAACTGATGAGTAATGAAATACCGGATTTTATCATGGTGGCTAATTGCATGATAAATAAAACCGTTTCTTTGCTGGAAATTTTGCGGCTTAAATTTAGTGATTCAAATGACAAAGTGAAGGGTGAAATTTTTTTGATCTTCATTGGGTAGAGCCCGCGGGATTTCAGCATTGAGTATATCGCCTGCCGATTTTCACCCAAAACGGTGCCTCTGTGGTTTTTGCCACTTGCATCACTGGCAATGTAGGAATATTTTATGTTCTTATTTTTACCCATTATTCATGAATGGTTAAAAAGTTACCCGAAGTACTTCTTCGACTGTTGTAAGTTGCTGTGAAACTTTAATCAATCCGTTTTCTTTGAGCGTTTGCATTCCGTTCTTTTTGGCAACTGTGCGGATCTCATCCGTGGAAGCACCGGATATAATTAATTTGCGAATTTCTTCATCGATAATGAGCATCTCATGGATTGCTGTCCTGCGATGATAACCTGAATAGTTACAGGCAGCGCAGCCACCCCCGCGATACACTTTATCCAAATCCAGCCAATCCGGAACATTTAGCCTGGCAATGACTTTATCATCCAGTTTGATTTCGGCAGCACATTTCGGGCATAGCTTGCGTACCAATCGCTGCGCAAGGACCGAAATCAAAGATGATTCGACAAGAAACGGCTCCAGTCCCATATCTATCAATCTGGCGATTGCACTTGGTGCGTCATTCGTGTGGAGGGTTGATAACACGAGATGTCCGGTCAAAGCAGAACGGATCGCGATTTCTGCGGTTTCGGAATCGCGGATTTCACCAATCATGATGATATCCGGGTCCTGGCGCAAAATAGAACGCAATCCGTTTGCGAATGTCAATCCCGCTTTGGTGTTTACATTCACCTGATTGATGAGGTCGAGTTTGTACTCAACAGGATTTTCAACAGTCACAATATTTTTTTCTTTTGAATTAAGTCGGTTTAGCACGGCGTAGAGAGTAGTTGTTTTTCCGCTACCAGTCGGACCGGTAATCAGAATAATCCCTTCAGTTTTGTTCAAAACATCCAGCCAATTTTCCAAATCCTTTTTCACAAAACCCATATCTTCAAGTTGCAATATAGTGTTAGATTTATCCAGGATTCTTAAAACAGCTTTTTCTCCTTCAACGGTTGGCAGAATAGATGCCCTGATATCAATTTCTTTTTTACCATGTTTCAGGCTGAATCTGCCGTCCTGCGGGATCCGCCGTTCTGAGACATCCATATCAGCCATTATTTTAATTCTGGAAATGATATTTGCCTGCAAATTTTTTGGTGGAGAGAACATCTCGCGCAGAATGCCGTCGACTCTGTTGCGAATTCGGAATTCTTTTTCATCCGGTTCGAAATGAATATCACTTGCCTGATCTTTAATGGATTGCAGAAGAATCAGGTTTACCAGTTTGATAACCGATGATTCATCAGAATCTTCACTGATGGAAATTTCTGATATATCCTCTTCTTCGATATCTTCCTCTGAAATTTCCCGGGTGGACTCTTGCTGGTGGATTCCCGCGACAACCTGATCCATTGAATCCTGCAGACTGTAGTACTTATCGATTGCTTGCTCAATTTCATTTTCCGATGCCAGCGAGACGAGTATTTTGCATTTCGTATAGTACTGAATAGCGTCGATTGCATAAACATTCAGCGGATTCGCCATTGCCACTGTCAACTCATCATCGATTTTTGCAATCGGAACAACCCGGTATTTTTTTGCCATGGAAAGAGGTATGGCATCGATAATGGATTGATCCACCAGGCTGGCATCCAGATGTGCCCGCGGAATTCCCAGAATTTTGCTTTGAGCTCTCAGTAAATCTCCTTCATTAATTTGAATATTTTTAATAAGTACATCCTGAAGTTTTTCGCCGGTTTGCCGATGTATATTTATTGCATCTTCCCATTGTTCGGCTGTAATAATATTTTCTTTGATGAGATACCGGCTCATTTTTTCAGTGAATAATTTCATCAGTGCACTCTTTAGCGTTTGATTTCAGTTCGATATTCATATTATCGTTGTAATTGAATAATTATTGAATAAGTGATGAGAAATAATTGATAATTCAATTAAAAACATGAAACGAGTTGATAAATAAAATGAAAAATTTGAAACGACATATTATAAATCAGCGGCGAGCGCTGCAAGCAACAGCGGAAGTGAAT
>WJJN01000584.1 GCA_014729735.1 Candidatus Zhuqueibacterota bacterium | reverse complement strand
ATCCTTGTAATCCTCGCATGCAAATGCTAACTTCTCCCCCGCATCTTTTCGATCTTTAAACATGTCAATAATCCGGTTGAACATTTTCAAAGAAACATATTCGACCCCATTTCATTAAGCAACAGTAATATCTTTATCAAGGTACACATCCTGAATAGTATTCAATAATTCGACGCCTTCTTCCATCGGTCGCTGGAAGGATTTTCTTCCGGAAATCAAGCCCATTCCACCGGCGCGTTTATTGATAACAGCCGTCCGTACCGCTTGTGCCAAATCGTCCTTCCCTGCAGAAGCACCACCTGAATTGATCAAGCCCGCTCTGCCCATATAACAGTTTATAACCTGGTACCGAGTTAAGTCGATCGGGTGCGGCGAGGTCAAATCACTGTAAACTTTTTCATGCGTTTTTCCAAATTTCAGCGCCTTGTATCCGCCGTTATTTTCCGGCTGCTTTTGCTTTACAATATCCGCCTCGATTGTCACGGACAGATGATTTGCCTGACCTGTCAAATCTGCCGCCAGATGGTAGTCCTTGTCGCTTTTAAATTCACTATTTCTGAGATACGCCCACAAGATTGTCATCATGCCCAAATTATGTGCCTGACGAAACATCTCGCTGATTTCCTGAATTTGGCGGCTGCTTTCTTCAGAACCAAAATAGATGGTCGCACCAACAGCGATAGCGCCCAAATCAAACGCTTGTTCCACGCTTGCGAATAAAATTTGATCGTAATTAGTGGGATAGGTGAGCAGCTCATTATGATTGATTTTCAGAATAAATGGGATCTTATGCGCATACTTTCTTGATACAGCGCCTAACACGCCCAATGTTGAAGCAACGCCATTGCACCCTCCTTCAATAGCGAGTTTGACGATATTTTCCGGATCGAAATAAATCGGAGTGGGCGCAAAAGATGCACCGGCAGAATGTTCGATCCCCTGATCCACCGGCAGGATTGACAAATATCCCGTGCCTCCCAGTCGTCCGGTATTAAACAATGTCTGCATATTTCTCAATACCGGAACCGGTCGATCAGTTGCGGCAGCTACCCGGTCTACGAAATCCGATCCTGGCAGATGAAATTGTTCTTTACCGATAGTTTTGCACTGATGATTCATTAAATCATCTGCTTCTTTACCGAGTAAGTCTTCTATTTTTTTATTCATTAGATATTCTCCGATTAATTGAACATTACCATATTATTGCGTTTCCCCTTGCTGCGAAGACAACTGCCGGAGTGCCTGCTGCAGCGACTCAAGCTCTTTGGAAGCATCATTGAATCGCTTTTCGCCCATCAGGCGAATGTAATTTTCAAATGCATCATTTGCCTTCTGGATTAGCTCCCCGGTAGTTGAAACGCGCGCGACCTGTTCTTCTGCTGCCGGTAATTCGCGGGCAGACTCTTTAAAAATCCCGTTCAATGCTTCCTCGAAGCTCTCGCCATAACTGAGAATATCATTATGCATGACAATAACCAGTCGCAATTCCGGATAAGCTGCGGTCTCAGCCTGCAAATAAATCGGCTCGACATAAATCAGCGTCTCTTCGATTGGTATCGCTAGTACATTCCCGCGAATTACGTTGGAACCGCGCTGATCCCATAGCGTCAATTGTCCTGATAAAAACCGGTCCTGGTCGATTTTCGTCTCAACCTGCTGTGGACCGATTACCCGTTTTTCCTTTGGAAATTTATATGCTAAAAATCGACCGTAATTTCCAGGATCACACATTCCGGCAATCCAGCCAATGGAAACCTGTCGGTTTTTGGGCGTGAACGGTAAAATGAGTACATACTCCGGATCGTCCAGTCCGGGAATTTCCCACATGATATAATACGGCTCAACCGGCTGCACCCGGTTATAATATTTCTCTGTTGCCCGGATCCACAAATCTTCCTGATTATAGAAAACCGTCGGATCGCTCATGTGGTATTTGGCATACACCAGTCCCTGTATCAATAACATATCGATGGGATAACGAACATGCTTTAACAATTCTTCGGGCATTTCATTTTTGCGTTTGAACATATCAGGAAAAATATTGTCCCATACTTTAATGAGCGGGTCTTCTTCATCAAAGATGTAAAAATTCACTTCTCCGCTATAGGCATCGACGACAGTTTTAACCGAATTCCGCATATAATTGACGCCATCCAGATATGGTGCAACAATATTTTTGATTACCCGCGTTCTGTTACCCTCCTTGTATTCGATATATTCAGTGGATTGAAACGGTTCGCTGTAAGGAAAATATTTCGAACTGGTATAAGCATCGATGATCCAGTAGAGCTTTCCGTTCGCGAGAACGATGTATGGATCGTCATCAAAATCCAAAAACGGTGCTAATGTTTTCACCCGATCTTCAATCTGGCGGTGAAACATGATCCGGCTTTCTGAAGCAGGATATCCGGACAGAAAAAGTCTTGTTCCATCGAATTTCCAGCCGAACAGAAATTTTCGCCAGATATTGGAAATTTCTACGCCGCCATTGCCGGAGTAGTGTACATACACATTTTCTTCTCCCCTGGGAAAATCGAATTCCTCCTCTTCCGTATTCACGATAACATGTGAGTTTGTCAGTTCACCATAATAGATTTCAGGTCGTTCGACTTTTAAAGAGGGATATTCATATTTCGGCGGAATATCTTTGATCAAGAGATTGGGAAGTCCTTGTGGAGTAAAATCGTTGACTGTCGTGAGAGTGATTCCGTATCCATGCGTATACTTGAAGCGTCGATTGACAAATGTCTGACTCTGTGCCGGCAGATTATCGATCTCCATTTCTCTGGCAGAAACCATTACCTGCCGATACATATCATTGATCGTATAGCGATCGATATCCACGTCCACAAATTCGTAATAAAGTCTGATTTCCTGAAATTGTTTATACACTGCATCCAGTGCCCGGTAATCCCACAATCTAACATTTGAAAACAAATTCTGATTGCGTTCGACCATATCTTTCGTAAATTTCTCCGCGGCGGGAAATTCCCGTTCTTCAACATTATTCAGTTTAAAGCCGAACCGCGTAAATTTAATATTGTTTTCAATATAAGGTTCTTCGAAAGTAATTTCATTGGGCTCAACACGCAGCCATTGGAATAATCCGGGTATTACAGTTAATACGAGAAACCAGATTAGTAGTACCGTGACTCCGATTCCGATCAGCGTATACACCGGCGAGCGTTTTTCAGAACCGGCTCGCTTTTGCATTACCTGAATTAATCGGTTTCGAAGCGGAGATATCAAAACGAGTAGACCAAACAACGCTGTTACAATGATCACCAGGGTATAAGCGTGCAGCCGGATGTTGACATCAGTCCAGCCAGGTCCCATAACCGCACCCCAGGTTGAATATAACAAGTGAAAACGGCTGAGAATTTTATCAAACGCTAGCACAAAAATAAGAGCTGCCGCGCTGATATAAAGTGGACGATATCGCTGCGAACGCGTTTTTTCCGTGACATCGGGATAGTCGAATTGGATTTCCATGCCTTCCCCGCGGGTGCGTAAGAAAACTGCAAGAAAAGCTGCAATCAAGCTAATAATGGAAGCTGCCAGCAAAAAGCCGAAGAGCGCATCATAAAAAGGCAGGGAAAAAAGATAGAACGATGCGTCTCTCGCTAAAATCGGATCTTTCAGGTTTGTCGGTACTTGATTGAAATAGCGTAATATAACATCCCAGTTATTCGAAGTAATAATTGCACCGATCAGAGCACCGGCAATCCTTGCAATTCGACGGATATATTTCTTTTCAGACGGTATCGAAAAGGTTAAAATGAAAACAATGATCCAGCCTAAAACCGCCCCGGCTCCAAAGGAAAGCAATTTTGCCAAGATCACTGTCCAGAATCTGTTGCTATATCCGATCGAATTAAACCAGAGCATTTCTCCGTAAAAGCTCATTAATGAGAAAAAAGCAATCGTAATCAGGGCGAGGACAGCGCCCAAAATAATGTTTCGTAGTCGGCGTTTTGATACGCCATTAAATATGAATGCAACGGCGATACCAATTAATATTAAAATGATAATATTATACATAATTTATTCCTCAATTGTCTTTGTTCATCTCTTCTTGTATGGACTCGATTGTTACGATATATTTTTCATAAGCTGTAAGCATGATTTCCATCTGCTTCCGCAAAATATCTACTTTCGGTCTTATTTCAGCATTATTCATCAAAGACTGATTTGAAAGCATCGCATTTGTCTGATCCATTAATTCTCGCAGATCAGATGCCAGCCCATCCATGCTTTCAAGCATCAAGCGCCGATTTTCCCACTTATTTCCGGCATCCGCTGCTTGCAACATGCTTTTAGTCTTCCCAGTGATCCGCTGCATTCGTTGCGTTAATTCCACCATGGGCATGATATATTCTGCATCCGTATTCATCATTGCCGTTGAAATATTCTGTTGTGTGGATTTATGAGATATTTTGTCACGAAATACCACTAATAACAAAACCAGCACAACTACCAATAATAATAAAAACGGACCTATTCTTTTCAAAAAATTCATAATTATTCCTCCCGCTCGCATATTGTAAGTTGAATCTTATGCCCTTTTTCTCTCCATTAAACGTAGTAACTCCGGTATCGTCGGGAGAGGTTTACCGGCATTCCCCCTGTAAACAACTTCTCCGTTAATAACAATGTTCGGGGTTTCCATAACGTCAAACTCCTGAACCAGTTCAGGATCTTCCTCAATAAAAAGAGTAACGATTGGTACATTTATTTTTTTAAATCTTTTCTGGAGGACACGGCGCTGATCACAATTTCTCGAAGCAATGATCTTGATATCCATTTATATGTCCTCCTTTCATAAATTTCACACTCTCTTATTAATATACAATAATGCATCACTTATGCCATATCTTTTTACATTTTTCGTATTGCCGCAACTCAGCAATTCAAATATATTAAGAATTCGGAAGTTAAATATATGTTCCGATACAGAACATATTATTTCATCTGTTGCAGATTTTTATTTAAAAATGGCTTCTCCAGTTCTATCCAATCCCACTGTTGTGTATTTTCATCCACTTGCCATTTTACAGGAACAATGATTAATTCGTTCTCCCATTTTGTAACTTTCACCGCCTGACCGATTTTAAGTATAGGTTCATAATCCTCTTCAACATACCAGGAAGCGACCTCCGGCGTGCAATAGAGAATACTTTTATCAGTCTGTTCAAGTTGTGCTTTAAATACTTCTATATCGTCATATACTTCCGGCATTTTGTTCATAAAGGCTCTCCTTTCAATCACGAGTATGTGAGTTACGATTATGGTGTTATCATATTCTTTAACTTCATGGCATCGTTCGCAGCATAGCCATTTTGATCGTTATCAAAATAGCAATAAACTTGTTTCCCCGCATCTTTCCAGGCATGAAACGCGCCTGCCCATCCGGACAGAGTCTGATTGTCGTACTCTCCCTGATATGCATCACCGGGACCATGCAATCGAATATAAATAAAGTCTGTGGTTACTTCCCTGGGCGATTGCCTGCCCGCCAGTTCAAATATGCAAAACGCAACATTGTGCTCCTTTAATAATTGATAGGTAGTATCATTCCACCAGCTTTCATCGCGAAATTCAAACGTATATTGATAATTATCAGACAAGGTTTTCAGAAAGGAACGCAATCTATCTTCATTAAATTTCCAGCGCGGGGGTAATTGAAATAATACCGGACCCAATTTATTTTGCAAAATTTCCGTTCTGTCATAAAGGTTTGCAACCGGCTTTTCAGGATCTTTCAGTTTTTTCATGTGCGTAATATAACGATTTGCCTTGAACGTGAATAAGAAATTATCAGGTACAGTATCAAACCATGTTTTCAATGTTTTCTTTTCCGGGAGCTTGTAAAAAGAATTAT
>WJJN01000583.1 GCA_014729735.1 Candidatus Zhuqueibacterota bacterium | reverse complement strand
GGCAAAAAGCAAAAACAGAAATTAGCTGAAAAATTTCAAAAATCAAGCGAGAGAGACTTGTGGCAGGTGATGGCAAACGGCGGTATTGCGGGAATCGCCGTACTTTTTTGGAATTTCTTTCCCGGTGAATTTTGGTATTATTTATTCGTAGCGTCTGTTGCCGCAGCAAATTCCGATACATGGGGCACGGAAATTGGGGTATTTTCAAAAATAAAGCCCCGAAATATTTTAAATTTCAAGCCTGTGCCTGTCGGCTCTTCCGGAGGGATTACACCGCTTGGCACATTTGGCGCAATGCTCGGAAGTCTGGTAATTGCGCTTACAGGGGCAATATATATTAATGATATGTTTATTGTGTTTGTTATTTTCATCGCCGGGTTTATCGGCAGCATCATCGACAGTATTACTGGCGCAACGGTACAGGCGCAGTACCGCTGTCCGAATTGCCATAAAATTACCGAAAAAGAGATTCATTGCACGACTTACAAAACAGAACTCATTTCCGGTTGGCGCTGGATCGATAATGATTTTGTCAACGGATTGTGCACTTTAAGCGGCGGATTATTTGCA
The DNA here is from genome assembly GCA_014729735.1 of Candidatus Zhuqueibacterota bacterium. Taxonomy (GTDB): domain Bacteria; phylum Zhuqueibacterota; class Zhuqueibacteria; order Thermofontimicrobiales; family Thiofontviventaceae; genus Mariaggregatimicrobium. Next base: position 5,688 of record WJJN01000583.1, on the reverse strand, counting down.
TGGATCGGGTTGAGCTTTTTTTAATCATAAATAAATAAAAATTTTACGGACATTTATTATCTTTCAAATTGTATAAATTAAAGAACAAATCACTTCAGCAATTCAAGGAGTACAAAATGACAACTATTACCGAACTATTCGCGAGACAAATTCTGGATTCACGCGGGAATCCGACAGTTGAAGTAGACGTAATGCTGGAATGTGGCGCAGTGGGACGTGCGGCGGTACCTTCAGGGGCTTCGACCGGCGAACATGAAGCCGTAGAATTGAGAGATGGCGACAAGTCACGATATTTAGGCAAAGGCGTTGAAAAAGCAGTGGCAAACGTCAATGAAACCATTTTCGAAGAAATCCTCGGAGAAGATGCCACTCAGCAAGTTCTGATCGATAAGATACTGATCGAGCTTGATGGAACGGAAAACAAGAACAAACTCGGCGCAAATGCGATACTGGGAGTTTCGCTCGCCGTAGCAAAAGCTGCTGCCTCTGCATTCGATTTACCACTCTATCAATATCTCGGAGGCGTAAATGCCAAAGTGCTGCCCGTACCGATGATGAATATTTTGAACGGTGGCGCTCATGCAGACAATAATGTGGATTTACAGGAATTTATGATCATGCCCGCAGGCGCACCGACGTTTGCTGAGGCATTGCGCATGGGAGCGGAAACATTTCATACATTGAAATCCGTACTTAAAAGCAAAGGCTACAACACAGCAGTTGGCGACGAAGGAGGATTTGCACCGGATCTGAAATCCAATGAAGAAGCGTTGCAGGTCATTATCGAAGCCGTGGAAAAAGCAGGTTTTAAACCGGGAGATGATATGTTTATCGCATTGGATCCGGCATCGAGTGAGTTCTTTGATAAGGACGCCGGTAAATATATGCTGAAATCTGAAAATAAAGCACTCTCCCCTGCCGATATGGTCGCCTATTATAAAGAATTAGTGTCCAAATACCCCATCGTTTCAATAGAAGATGGTATGGCAGAAGACGATTGGGATGGCTGGAAAATTATGACGCAAGAGTTAGGTTCGAAGATTCAGCTCGTCGGCGACGATTTATTCGTTACAAATACGAAGCGTCTGAAAAAGGGTATCGACATGGGTGTTTGTAATTCCATTCTGATAAAACTGAACCAGATCGGAACATTGACTGAAACTCTCGATACCATCGAAATGGCGAAACGAGCGAGTTATACATCAGTGGTGTCTCATCGCTCCGGTGAAACCGAAGATACAACGATTGCGGATGTGGTTGTCGCAACAAATTCCGGTCAGATTAAAACCGGATCTGCATGTCGCACCGATAGAATTTGTAAATACAATCAGTTGTTGAGAATCGAACAAGAGCTGGAAGAAATGGCTCAATATGCGGGTAAAAGCGTCATAAAAACAGCGAAGTGATATGATGTGTTTTTGATATTGCAATTTCAGTGCTATTCTCGTCCCGGCTTGCGGGGCGGGAATAGTCCAGGTACACTTTTTGATACATATTCAGTGTTGATTTTTTGATGAAAAAACGTAGAGTAAAATCCCGTTCCAAACCTCGCCCCAAAACAGGCACGAGTAAATTGCGTTATGCATTCCTTTTCATTTTCATTCTGCTGATTTATTTGTTTGTTCAGGGAGATAATGGGTTTTTAAAATATTTAGAATTGCGACGGGAGAAAACCCGGTTAATGAAGAAAATTGAAGAACTGAAAAAAGAAAATCAACTATTACAAAATGAAATTGAACTATTGACTAACAATTACCGCTATATCGAAAAAATGGCTCGTGAACGACATCAGATGGGGAAGGAAGGAGAGAAAATATATATTATAAACCCACCTCGTGAGTGACACAGCACTGGAAGTTAAAGGAGTAAATAGATTCATGTGGAAGAAAATTAAAGGCTATTTTTTAACGGGATTATTAGTGCTTTTCCCTTTTGTGATGACTGTTTTCATCATCACCTGGTTATTTTCCAAAATCGATAATATTTTACAGGGTGTAGTCACGACATTTCTGGCACGGTTTGGTTTAATTTATTTCCCGGGCATCGGATTTGTCTCGGTAATCCTGATTATTTTGTTGGTGGGGCTCATCGCTCGTAACTATTTCGGTAAAAAACTTTTATCCCTGGGAGATACGATTGTCACCAGAATTCCCCTGATTAATCGCGTATATCTGGCAATCCAGCAAATCAGCAAAGCCTTTCTTTCAGAAAAGCGCGAGTCCTTTAAAAGAGCCGTACTAATCGAATACCCGCGGCGAGGCATTTATTCAATAGTATTCATTACGCAGGATACAAAAGGAGAAACACAGGAAAAATTGCCTGAAGATTCAGTCAGCGTATTCCTACCGACCACCCCGAATCCGACATCAGGTTTTTTGTTATTCGTACCTAAAAAAGATATTATCCCCTTAAAAATGCCAGTTGAGGAAGCGCTAAAATTAGTGATCTCCGGCGGGGCAATTAATCCGCAGGACAGCATCATCGTTGAATCACAGTTTAAAGAATATGACGAGCAATACATTGTACCGTCGGGCAAAGCAGATAAGGTCGAAAATTCACCATAATGCAGACTAAACAGGTTACTATATACAAAATCGCATTAATATTCATTGCTTTTTTCAGCCAGGCGATTTATCCCCAAACAGATGAACGTATTTTTATCAACAATATTCGTTTTGAACAAAACTTCAATATTTATAAATGGCGTTATGGATTTCGCTATCAAAAACAAATCCCGAACAGAGGGACTTTGACAGTCCGGGAAGATTTCGCCTCCTCGCTTTTGCGCATCAGACAAAATGAAAAAAAATGGAAAGATGATCAGAATTTAACAATTAATTACAGTCAGCGCTTTTCCCCGAAATGGGCAGGCACGTTAAAATCTTCCTCACTTCTCTTCTCGGATAAATTGTCCGGCATAACCAATGATATTAAAACCAGCTTCGGCAGCTTCGGAATTCAATACCAGCCTTTGGATATTGTCAATATCGAAACAATTCTCGGATATAAGTTCGATATTCGGTACGATCAACGGGATCATGGAACGATGTATGGATTCAACATCAATACTCCATTCATTAATTTGAGTGAGTACTACAATAAATTCGATTTTTCAGTTCAGGGAGATGATTTCGGATCCCGCGAAAACCGGGATCTTGTTTTCCGCTATTTTGTGAATAAGGAATTTTATACGGATACTGCCGATTCGCTGGCAATCACATATTCCAAAAAGCGCCGCGATAATTACGACCGCTGGGATGTGAATAACCTGTATATCGAAAGCCTCTATGAAGACATTGCCAATCTTTATCATACTCTCAGCTATCGAGTCAGCGATGCGATGAAATTTCAGATAAAATCGGACATTACTTCGCGCAAAACACGTGTTCAGAAACTGGATGCGCCTGAGGCTGAGGAATCACGGGCAAAAAGAGATATTACCTCGTACAATGAAATTAGTCTGCGTTTGAATGTCGGTCGGTTGAACGAATCGCTGCGCCTCTCTTATACCACTCAAAACCAGAAGAATGAAGTACCCGATTCACTGAAAAATTCCCCGTTTTCATTTCGGTTTAGTTACGTTTCTCCGGATTTTAAAAGCTCACGTCTTTCCCTTACCAACTCGTTGAACTTTTCATTTTTTTCCCGTGATACGCTCTTTTCCAATGTCTCAGTAAGTCTGTTTCGTTATGATACTCCGGAGGAAACCAATTTTGATGACAGAGATGAACTGAGCGTCAATGCGAGTCTATCGGAAGTACATTATTTCAGTCCGATATTGAAACTTCGATTGAATGCCAGCGTAAATCTAAAACACCTCGTTTTCATCTATGGTGAAAAAAGCGCCAATAACAACTGGATGCGAATATTCCGTCTGAACCCTGAGCTGAACTTTCGACCGAATGACAGATTTAAATGGTATCAATCCTATGAGGTGCTGGCAAACTATGTTGACTATGATTTTGAGGAACAATTCAATCCGATCGATATTCGAAGTTATGTATTCAGAAAGTTTACGATGCTGCATCTGATAAATCGCGAATTGAACAGGAGGATGTCGATAAATATAAACTATAAACTCGAGCTTGAAGAGAATGGGAAATTCTTTTGGGATAAATGGACCGAAATTCTGATTGCCACACGAAATAATCATTATAGCAAATTATATCTGGACTATGAATTATTTCCGAATGCAACGGTCTCACTTGGCGGCGTATTTTATAAACGAGCGGAACAATTTCATATTACCGACAGCTCCACAGGCAGTGCGCGAGCATCACTCAATGATTATATCAGCTACGGACCGTCATTAGTGGTCAATTATCATCCCCATTCCAAATTACAATTCACATTTACCGGAACACGACGTAAAATCGATCGTGTGAATCAAAACAGCTATTACATCAGCAATATTAATGTGGATATGTCGTGGTATTTATAGGCTAAGGAGAACAGAGTGAGTTCACATAAATTAGACGAGAAATATAAGTTGGAAATTCCGAGTCAATTGAATCAACTGCAGCGCGTGGAGAAGTTCACGGAAGATGTGACTACAAAAATGGACTTTTCAGAAGAAGATCGCGACAGTATTGCGATTTCAATTACTGAAATCGTCAGCAATGCAATTTCACACGGAAACAAGCGAAACAGAGATAAAAAAGTAACTATTATGTATGAAATATATAAAAACCGACTGGTAATTACTGTGCAGGATGAGGGGACCGGATTCAATGTCCGCGAAATCGATGATCCGCTGGATCCGAAAAATCTGTTAAAAGATAGTGGCAGGGGCATTTATATCGTTCGGGCATTAATGGATGAAGTTGAATTTCAAACAAATGAAATGGGTTCATTTGTCAAACTTGTAAAAAATACAGGTAAATAGGTCAATATGATTAAATTTTTTTCAAAAAGTTTTAAAAAATTTCACTTCTCCTCTTGACAAGTCTTCATTTATTTATTATATTAATAGCTTAACCGTGTAATATATACTTTCAACAACAAAACAAAAAATATTTTTTGTCATTGAACGAATGCACTTTGCATGAGCATGATAATCTATTTTACGCAATACCAATAAAATTCTGTATGTTAACGAGGACGGGTGAAGATTCATCGAGGGAAAGGGAGCTACAACCAGAATTGGCTTTATCAACGAACTAACAAATTGTATAACAAATTTTTCAGAAACTGGTGACCTCAAAAATTTCCTCAAAAAGCCATCCATTAATTTTGCATAGAACCCTATATTGTATTGAATACCGGCTCTTGCTAACAAATATAATTTGGCTCGGGCGAGCCAGACAAGCAGATGCGAATGACAAGAAAATGATGTATCTATGTAAATTGTAGGTGAAGTATTGTATTCAAAGAGAGTGAATGGATCGAATATGGCTAAGAAGAAAAAACTAAACGACAACCGGACAAAACAGTCAATCGAGAAGTACCTTGAAGAGATCGGTGGCTACTCTCCTTTGCCACCGGAGGAAGAAATTCGTTTAGCGCGTCTAATTCGCAAAGGCGATGCGGCAGCGCTGGATAAGTTGGTGAAAGCGAATCTACGTTTCGTTATCAGCGTCGCCAAAGAATATCAGGGTCAGGGATTGCCCTTGCAGGATTTAATCAGCGAAGGCAACCTCGGTTTAATTAAAGCAGCCCAGCGCTTTGACGAAACGAGAGGATTTAAAT